>JAJYJL010000642.1 GCA_021789565.1 Acidobacteriota bacterium | reverse complement strand
CTTGTTGGCTCATTCGGGTTGGCTGGAGAAAAGGGCGATGAGTGGAGGCGAGGGGGAGAATCGAACTCCCGCATAAAGGTTTTGCAGACCTCTCCCTTACCACTTGGGTACCGCGCCGGAAGAATTGGAGCGGGAAACGGGATTCGAACCCGCGACTTCGACCTTGGCAAGGTCGCACTCTACCACTGAGTTATTCCCGCTTGACTCCTGAAAACTTAACTTACCAAAAAATTATAGAAAGCGGCAGGCTTCCATGTCAAGCAACGGAAGGAGCTGGTTCTTCAATTTGAAGCGCCTTGCGGCAAGTTTATCCTATCCTTTGGAGAATGAATGCCGCCGCTACTCCAAACTGCAAATTCCGGGGTCAGGAAACTTCGTGATGTTCCGTCGAGGTTCCGGCGCGGAGGTTCAGGCAGGCGATCTCCGGCGGGCAGCCCACCCGCAGCGGGACGAGGACCTTGCCGATTCCGCGGCTCACATAGATTTGCGTACCGTCCAGCCGGTTCCATCCTGCGATAAACCGCTTGCCCAGCTTGGACCTGGTATAGAGCCCGCCCACCACGGGCAGGCGGACCTGTCCGCCATGGGTGTGTCCGGAGAGGACCAGGTCAATGTGATGTTCGGCAGCCATGTGGATGCCGATCGGGTTGTGGCACAGCAGTATTTTGGGCTCTCCTGGCGGGACATGCCGCATTCCGGCCTCAAGATCATCAGCGCTCCACCACAGATCGTCCACTCCCACCAGCCACAGCCTGTCGTGCCCGGAACCGAGCGAAATATGGGAATTGCGCAGGACCTGGATGTGATGCCCTTCGAGGGCCCGTGTCATCTCATCGGCATCCACATTGAAGTCGTGATTGCCGAGGACGGCGAAAACTCCCAGCCTGGCGCGCAACCGGCCCAGCACCTGGGCCACCGGCCAGATGTAGGTGGGAGAAAAAGTCACGTAGTCTCCGGTCAGGGCAATCAGGTCGGGTTGAAGCTGGTTGGTCATTTTCACAGCCCGCTCGACGTCTTCGAGAGGGGTGTAGAGACTGTGATGAATGTCCGTCAGATGGACAATCTTCAAACCATCGTGCGCCTGGCTGAGGCGGCGGATGTGGATGTCCATCTCAGTAATCTCAGGATCAGGAGAGACGGGTGTCGGAGAAAGAGGTGGAGTGCCGTAAAGCGAGAGGGTGGTCAGCCCTCGGCGCCTCGCGCGACGCCTCGATACCAGGGGTGTTCTCATATGGTTTCCCGACGCCAATCAGCAGAGGCCGTGACGGCCCTGAGTTAATTCAATGGCAGCCTTAGCTGCAATTCACTTTACTGTGCTCTTCCAGAATAGATGAAAAAACCTCGAGCATGGGTTCATGAATCAGCCCATTGGAGGCAAAAATCTCATCGCGGTGGAGCGAGAAAGCCCCGCCCGTAAGGTCTGTGACCCGGCCCCCGGCTTCCGTCACCAGCAAAGATCCGGCTGCCTTGTCCCAGGGATTCAGCTTTAGTTCCCAGAACCCTTCAAATCGACCCACAGCCACTGAGCAAAGGTCCAGGGCCGCGGCGCCCGCCCGGCGGATTCCGTGTGAAAGGTGCGTGAGCTTGAAAAAGAATTGCAGGTTCAGATCGTGATTGGAAGCGAAGGGCGGAAAACCAGTGCCCAGCAGACTCTCAGCAATATCCGAGGTTGGTGAGACGCGGATGCGTTCGCCGTTCAGCGTGGCCCCCGCGCCACGCTCGGCTGCGAACATCTCTTCGCGGTTTGGGTCATAAACCACCCCGGCGATGACTTCATCACGGCAGGCCAGGGCCAGAGTAACGCAGTAAACAGGAAATCCGTGAGCAAAATTGGTTGTGCCGTCCAGGGGGTCAACGTACCAGCAATAGTCCGAGGCGGTTTCCTTGCCGCCGCCTTCTTCGGCCACGATGGCGTGGTCGGGAAAGTGCCTGCGAATGCGCTCGATGATCATAGCTTCAGAACGCCGGTCGGCGTCCGTGACAATGTCTGATTTTTGTTTGTAGGAAATTTGCCGCGGCTGCTTTGAAAGCTGGGACAGCAGTGTTCCCGCCTCGCGGGCTGTTTCGACCGCAAAATCCAGATAATTAGCCATATAAATTAAGACCCTTTGATTAAACCGGTCCCTTCCTTTTTGCCTTCAGTTGAACTGCCGGCACCTCATTCACTTCGGGTTCCTGCCAGCACCTGTTTCCGGCGTTCGCCTTCCACCCAGATGGCGCCGTCTTCAAAATACTCTTTTTTCCACACCGGTACCACCTGCTTGAGGCGGTCAATGAGATATTGGCAAGCTTCAAAGGCCGGCCGGCGGTGCGCCGCAGTTACAACAATGGCAACACTGGCCTCTCCGATTTCAAGTTTCCCCACACGATGAATGATGCCGACCGAACTGACGTGGAATTTCTCCCTGGCTTCCGCGCCAATTTCTTCCATTTTGCGGATGGCCATGGGCGTGTATGCTTCGTATTCAAGATAAAGGGTTTTTCGCCCGGCGGAATGATTGCGGACAACGCCCTCAAAAGAGACAACCGCCCCGTCTTCAGGGGTTTGGAGCGATCTTGCCAGGTCCAAAGCGGTGATTTTTTCACGGGTGATTCGATAGCAGCTCTCGTCCATCCCGCCACTGACCGGAGGCATAAAAGCCACTTCGTCACCCTCGTGCAAAACCGCTAAAGGTTCTGCAATCTGTTGGTTAACTGCAAACAGCAGGGAGCCGGCCAGCTCAGCCAGGCGCGGGAAGCGGCTTTCGTAAAAACGCCGAAGTCCCTGGAGGTCTTCACCCTCTCCAAGTTCGATCTGCTCTTCCCGAAGCCCCGTCAGGTCGTGCGTCAACCCAAAAAACAAAACTTTGATTCTCATCAGACTCTCAACGCTTCTTTTTAGTATACACCCTGAGGGAAGCCTGGGGGGCGGTCCGGCCTTGTGAAAGCAGGCGGGGAGAGCGGTTGTATGCCAGTTGGCTACGCTATGTCCGGCCGAGCAAATGGCGCAGCGATGTTTCAAAATCGGGAAACCGGAAGATGAATCCAGAGTCCAGCAGCCGCCTGGGTACCACGCGCTGGCTGGAGAGCAGCAGGGCGTCACCCATTTCTCCGAAGATCAGGCGCACGGCGAAGGCGGGCATGGAAAGAATAGTGGGTCGCCGCAGAACCTTCCCCAGTGCCTGGGTCATCTCCAGGTTGCGCACGGGGTTGGGCGATACAGCGTTGACCGGGCCGGATAGAGATTCCGTGGTGATGGCGTGTTGAATGGCCCGTGTGAGGTCGTCAATGGCGATCCAACTGACGAACTGCCGGCCGTCGCCGAGCTTCCCGCCCGCTCCCGCCTTGAACGCCGGAAGCATGGCCGGCAAGGCCCCGCCTTTGGCACTGAGGACCATGCCGATGCGCAGGTTCACCACCCGGATGCCTTTCTGCCGGGCGGGCCCTGCCGCCGCCTCCCATTCCTGGCAGACATCGGACAAAAAGCCTGAACCCGCAGGGCTCTCTTCCGTCAGGACCTCGTCATCGCGCGAACCGTAGAATCCTACCGCGGAGGCCGAAACCAGCACGCGCGGGGGAACGGCAAGTTGCGCCAGGGATTCAGAAAGCAGGCGTGTGCCCCTGACCCGGCTTTCGCGCATGCGCTCCTTTCGCTCGCCGGTCCAGCGAAGCGCATTGATACTTTCACCGGCGAGGTGCACCACGGCATCGGTTTGCTCCAGGGCGCTCGTTTCCAGCTTGCCTGCGGCCGGGTCCCACACGGCAACGTCATTGCCCGGCGCCACGGCGCGGCGCGCCAGCCGCACAACCTGGTGTCCCTGTCCGGTCAGGAGAGGAACCAGCGCCGAGCCAATCAGCCCGCTTGAACCGCTGATGAGGATTCTCATCGCTACTCATCCTTAGTAGGGGTGGCATTGGGATTCGCAGCAGCCGGGGTTGCCACTGGCCCATTCTCGGCACCTGAGGTCAGGTTAGCACAATACTGGCGGCGAATCCCGATGATGCAGGTATAAGCGCGCGGATCTTGGCGAGAAGCCAATGTTCTGCAACTCGGGGCTATACTTGAGATCGACATGGCACAGATTCTGATCGCCGGCAAGGATTGGACTTCGCGGGCGCTGCTGCGCGCCCAGTTGATTGAAGAAGGCTTTGATGTGGAAGCCTATGAGGACGTACAGGAAGTGGTTGATCGCCTCTGGGGCAGCGCAGAAATGCCGTCACTTTTAATCGTGGACCTATTCGAGGGTACGAAGCAGGCGGAAGATATAGCGACGCTTTCACATTGGGCAAAAATCCTTCCCATCTGGATACTGGTGGGGCAGGGCGCAGCCGGGGCCGGCGTGCTGGAGGGCCAGGGCTTCGAAAGGGTCCTCTTCCGACCTGTTGACGTGGGAAAGCTGGTGCAGGAAATCAAACAAAGGCTGGAAGGTTGAAGGGAACCTGAAGCCCTTTGAAAACCATGGACGACAAGGCCGCAGCAGAAAGCCCGCCGCATGGAGAGAGTGCCGCAGCCGGCAAATTTTAACCGGCCGCCGGTTGTTGCTGGGTCAGGCAGTGAAGGGTTCCCAGGCCCCAGACCAGATCGACGGCGTGGATGCCGATGACGGGCCGGTCCGTAAACAATTCCGCCAGCGTCCCGAGTGCGATGCGGTCTTTGGGATCATTGAAGGTGGGCACCAGCACCGCCGCATTGGCGATGTAAAAATTGGCGTAACTTGCCGGCAGACGCTGGCCTTCGAAGTGGATTGGTGTGGGCATGGGAAGCGGAACCACTTCGATCCGCGAGCCGTCTTCCAGGCGCATCCCTTCAAGCCTCTCACGATTTTCCTGGATCGGGGCGTAATTGGGGTCTGCCGGATTTTCCTCGCTGCAGAGAACCACGGTCGTTGGGCTGACAAAGCGGCACAGATCGTCCACATGGCCGTGCGTGTCGTCGCCCGCGATTCCGCGCCCCAGCCACAGGATGTTTTCCACTCCCAGATTCTGGCGCAGGGCGGCTTCAATCCCCTCCTTGCTGAAGCCCGGGTTCCGCACCTGGACCACGGGGTCGAGCATGCACTCTTCCGTAGTCAGAAGCGTTCCCTGGCCGTTCACGTCTATGCTGCCGCCTTCCAGCACAAAGTCACGCCCTGCGATGCCGGCTGCAAGCAGGGGCATCTTCAGCGCGCGCGCCGCACGGACGGGTATGGCGTCATCTTTACGCCATTCGGGATATTTGGCCCAGGCGTTGAATCGGAACCGAACGATTGCGACCTGGTCGGGCGATACGAACCTTTTCAAAAAGATGGGCCCGAAATCACGCGTCCATCCGCGGTCCGTTGGGAAACGGAAGAACTGAACACACCCCAGGTTGACCCCGGCACGTTGCAGGATTTTGCGGGCACGACCCTCGTGCGCCTTGGATTGGACCAGAATGCGGACTTTTTCCCCGACCACCAGTTTGCGGATGATTTCACTGTAAACCCAGGGTATAGGAGCGAAGCGCCCCGGCCAGTCCGTGAGATTGTGCGGCCAGCCGATCCATGTGGCCTCATGCGGCTCCCATTCTGCGGGCAGAAAATATCCGAGAGATTGGGGCGACGCGGCCACTAGATTGCCTTGCTCCTTTCCGGCGCCGCGAGAAACCGGCGGTCG
>JAJYJL010000641.1 GCA_021789565.1 Acidobacteriota bacterium | reverse complement strand
GCTGATCCGGAATGGTGTATTGAATCCCCACGAATCCATCGTGCTGGCAATTACCGGAAACGGACTGAAAACCATCGGCGCTGTCAGCGGGGAAGTTCGGACGGAAGAATCGCTTCGGCCGAAGCTTGCGGATTTTGAAGACCGTTATTTGAATATTCACGCGACGGCAACCGCCTGATACGCGAAATTGCGAGGGGCATTGCTCGTCGATGCCGGTGCTCCTCAGGTAGAGATCATCAGAATGGGAGGCAAACACTTTTGCAAATTACTGTTCTTATTCCGCCCCCGTTGAGAAAGTACACCGAAGGCGCCGAAAGCGTTGAAACCGCGGCCCAGAACCTTGGTGAGCTTTTTGACGGGCTTGACAAGAAATTCCCAGGTATCAAAAAAGTCCTCTGCGCTGAAGACGGCAAACCACAGCGGTTTCTGAATATTTACGTCAATGATGAGGATATTCGCTTCCTCGGTGGCTTGCAATACAGCTTCAATGACGGCGACGAAGTGCTGCTGGTTCCCGCCATTGCCGGGGGGTCTCCGATCAAAGTGTTGGGATCCCCCTGTCTAAAGTACCGATAATCCCATGCCCCAGCGCGGTTCAGTACGAGTGCCGGCAACCAGTGCCAACCTTGGATGCGCCTTCGACTGTGCGGCGCTTGCCCTTAGCGTCTACCTTGATGTCCACGTCACACGGCGGACTGATCTCGGTGTGAGCGTTCATTATGAAGGCGTCAACCCAGACAGAATTCCCTCCGACGAAAGCAACCTGATCGCGTCAAGCATGAAGAAAATCCTACGCCGGTGGGGTAAAGACTACGGATTCGACCTGGAAATCAACAATCAGATTCCGGTTGGCGTGGGATTAGGATCCAGTGCAGCAGCCATTGTAGGCGCTATTGCGGCGGCACACTGGCTGACAGAGAGGGCGCTGTACGACGACGAACTGGTTTCACTTGCTACGGAGATTGAGGGGCACCCGGACAATGTTGCCGCGGCCTGGCATGGGGGTTTTACCGTTGCGGTACAGGAGGGCCAGCATGTCGTCGCCTACTCTTCTCCTGTTCCGGATCTTTTCCAGGTGGTGCTTGTGATCCCGGCTTACGCGCTTCCGACAGAGAAGGCCCGGGCTTTATTGCCCGCCCAGTATTCAAGAGCCGACGTGACCCACAATTTACAGCGGGCTGCTGTATTAGCGGCGCAGATTTTTTCCGGTAAAGTTGATTTTCATCCAACCTTTTTCGATGACCGCCTTCACCAGCCGTACCGGGCGCCTTTGATGCCGGGTTTGAGTGATGTCCTTGCTTTCAAGCATCCGTGCCTGCTGGGTGTTTGCCTGAGCGGTGCAGGGCCGTCGATCCTTGCATTCACTAGAGGAAGCGCCCCTGAGGTGGGCGAGGCCATCTGCAAGATCCTGCAAGAAAAGGGAGTAGAGTCGCGCTATTCGGTTCTTACACCGGACAATCGCGGAGCCAAAGGCTGGAGCTTGCCGGTCTGATTGCCGGGGCTTTGAACGCGGCAACAGAAGGGTTAGCTAGTTCTCTAGCCATCGAATCTTTTGCAAGAAACTAATATCGCATTTCGGTCAACCTGCCCGCGTTTTCGCCTCGCAGCCAGATGTAAATGGGAGCGCGCGGGCTGGGAGGCGGCCATGGCATCTCGATCCGTAGGGTCTGCTCCTGTGGGGTTCCGCTGACGGGTGTGGGTATTCCTTGCACGGGATAACCTGTATCAGGGTCCCATCCCGTTTTATCGATCATCTGCAGGTCCTGGCCTGTAATCGTTCCCGCATAAAGAGCGTGTCCAGCCTTCTCATTGCTTAAGGTGAACCTGATGATTCGTGGCAATCGCGTCACGCGGCCCAGTGCGTAAGGGTCCGAACTGCCAGTAGTCGGGTCAGTAATAGTTGCGTCCAGCACACAACCAGACTGGCCAACCGTACCCGGATCAACCGAGAGAAACAGAACGCCGCTGCCCGCGAAATCGAGTTGTGCTGACTCGCTGTTGTCCCCGGGATGGAGGGTGAGCGGCTGCCGGGCAGCACCGTTGTTCCTGCAACCGAGGGTAAGCAACGGACTTGATCCCATATTCGCAGTTTGGATGGCAAAACTGACCGCTGACCCCGCGGGGATTTCGTTCTTTCCAAGGGCAACGTTGGTTTCCTTTGGGAAGGACGTCTGCACGTCGGTGATCTTCGGGCGTGGACCTACTACGTGGATGAGGTTCGAAATCATCAGTGGTTTGCGGATTCCTTCAACGTGCAGCGTTGCAGCCAGCAGTTCGCCCTTGTGCGCCTTAGGCGCAAGTTGGAGAGTGACTTCGCGTTCGGTAGTGTTATCACTGCCTGTGGACACCGGAGCAAGTGTGCACTTTGCACCCTCACTCGTAACACTCGCGATTCGATCCAATCCAGAGCCGTGCAGAGTCAGCGTCTCTTCCTTTTCGCCCAGGTTAGCCCGCAACGGCAGGTCTGAAAGCTTCGGGTTGGGCGGGTGCACAATCACTGGCACATCCTGAATCGCTCCATTCAACTGGGTCAACATAAGAAGATAACGTCCCGGCTCGAGGTCAGATGTGTCTACCTGTGTCTCTAAACTGTGCTGCTCGCCACCCTGCTTTCCCTTGGTGAGCGTGAAGGTGAGTCCTTTCGCTGTGGAGTTCTGACTGTCCGATTTTACCATTGTCAGTTTGTCGACAAATTCGAAGTCGGGTCCGGTCAGCCTGACGGAGACCGTGCCGTTTCCTTGGACGAGATCGTCTTCGGAATCCGGGGCAACCTTTGCGGTGGAGAGGTCGGCGAACTTGTGAATTTCCACGGTGCCAGCTATTTCAAACGGCGTCCAGTCCCAGAGTGCGGCAAGTTTGTACTTACCGGGTGCAAGCGTTGCCTTCCTGAGGTCCAGAGCCAGGGTGTCAGCAGTGGAGCCTACGGTCACATTGATGGGGATGGAAGAGTGGCGATCGTCGGAAACCAGCTTCCACTCGCGAGCGCGCGGAAGGTTCCTTAACTGACTCCGCGTTGCGCAAGTCACTTTGATTTCAGACTTCCAGCCAAGCGGGACGTGAACGGCGGCGGAAAACGAAGCAGTCGGTGGACCAACGTCGGGAATCCTCCGCACCCACAGGTAGGCCATCCGTGCATGCTTCGCAGGATCCTTCTGAGTTGTGCAAAGTTCGAGATTGTTTGAAGCTG
The DNA here is from genome assembly GCA_021789565.1 of Acidobacteriota bacterium. Next base: position 2,427 of record JAJYJL010000641.1, on the reverse strand, counting down.
TTGGTTGTGCGAAGGCGGCCCGGAAGTCCGTGTCAGGAAACATCAGGGTCCGCATGTTTTGCAGCAAAGACGCCCCGCCGGCTGCGAGGCCAACTGGAGTGCTACCCCAGAACAATGCTGCCACCCAGGCAGCGACACCGGCAGATTGCTGGAGCGTCGCAGACCCTCCCTGGTCGGCCAGCGGGTTATACGAAGAAAGCGCGGGCACAACGGCGTGAAGGAGTTGCGTGGCTTGCTGGTCTGCGGGAGCGCTGGAACTAATCGACGGCAGGGTGACGCCGTATTGCGATGAGAAACCCTTGAGAACGGCATCAAGATCGCGGCTGGCTGGCGGTGACTGCTCATATTTCGAGAGCGTTTGCACCAAAGCTTCCACGGTTGCCGCCTTTTCGGCGTAGTCCGCGAGTTGAGGGATCAGGTCCCGATTATGCTCAACCAGGGAATTGACTTTTTTAACGTCGAGCCCGTGCGGACCGTAAACCACGCCTACAATCGAAGCGCGCACGGGCACTTTCCATTCCTCAGCAACGCCGGCGGGTTGCGGCGGCAGAACCTCGATCTTAATAGAGGCGCCATGTGCGGCGGGAACAAGGATTACTGCGATTTTGCCTTTAGGCCCATTCTTCAGCTGGGAAGTCGGCGGCTCGTATTTCAACTTCTCTCCGTGCAAGACTTCGTTGACTGAGTTGACGGGAAGCGCAGGCCCTCCATGCTCCGGAACCAATAAAAGTTGGAGACTGGTCACTGGCTTTCCTGCAGAACACGTACCTGGCATGACGGCAAAGCATTGAAATGTGCTGATCAGAAAAAACAAAGCGAAATGAACGAGAGTTCTCAAATTAACCCTTTCTCAAACGCCGTTCCCTCCTGGAGACCGTCTACTCTCCAATAGTAGATTCGGCATGCTCTTTTTGGCAATCATCTGTGCGTGAACGTCTTGCTACTTTTTATTAGATGTCCAGCAGGGCGTCTTGGGATGGCAGGCCGAAAAAACTGCTGTGAATATACAAGGCCCGGGAGCACTTAACCCGCCAGGGTCAAGGGACTTCGACTTAACGAAGCCAGCGACTAGAGGTCACAACTAATCAGGATTACAAGATAGAGTGAAATTACTATCGTAGCGGCGGCCTATGGCAGGAGGTTTTTCGGCGCTCATAGAGCGCTACTGACGATCAATGTAACTCTATCTTGTAATCTTCGGTCATTGGGTGAATGAGAATATTTTAGTGATGCCGTTGGCTAACTTCCATTAAGGACAGACAAAACCACCATTGTGACATCCGAGAGTAATTCCTTGCTGATTGCACAATTGAAGTGGACGAGCTTCAGAGTGACCTATACGAGACGAACTCGAATCGAGTTCCCTACAAATGCGAATGGGGGAGCCAAGCGGCCCCCCCAAGGTTTCTTTCTTTTCGGCCGTTGCCCGATGGTTTCCCACTGGGATTCGGTCCGCACCGCAAGAGCGGTGTGATCAGGAAACCTTTACTTCCGGTGGACTCAGTATGTCCATGTACAAGTAAGTACCACCGTCGGAGAGAAGATTCAAGTCAATAATTTGATGTTGCGTGTTCCCCGGGATTCCCCTTTATTTCTCACTGGTTTGCGGGAATTGCTTGAGCATCAATTACAACAAATCGTGTCGGGTAATAATGCCACGAGGCTTCCGGTTCCTTGCAACAGCCAGCCGATATAACCCGCCTTTCAACATTTTTGCCAGTACTCTTTCATTCGTGTCGACCTCTGGTACAGTGACGACGTCGCGGGTCGTGATTTCTCACACCGCCCGGTGGCCGGCCGCCTCATAGATCCGCTCGACGTGCTCGTAAGGGATTCACTCTCCGAACATTTGCGGAAACCGATAGGCGGAAAATGGGATGCCCTTTTCCTTAGCCACAAAGTCGGATCCGGTGGGGACGCCACAAAGATCATTACCCTCATGGACCACAGACAAGCCCCGAATGTTGTGATTGAGCATGATTTTTGCGGCTTCTTCAAGCAAGTACTCTTCTGCAACCGTGATGACGGGTGCCATCATGATTTGTCGAACGGACATTCTTGCTGCTCCGCGTCGAAAAAATCTTAGGTCCTGACTTGCCGATGCAGCGTTAGTCCTGCCGGCGTAAAGCGATCAATCATGCCCACTGGAACGCCAAGATGAAAGACATATCCAGCCGACATGCTGGCGAGTCTGCGGCTTTGAATCCCTTTGCATCTCGTGTATTCTCGTCTTAGAGTCGGCCCTGGACTCTGGTTTGACTAAGTCCGAAGGCCGCAACCTTTGCCGGATTGGAAACCAGCTTGAACCCGGGGTCTGCGAAGTCACACCAAGCACCTTGGCGCCCCGGCCTGAGATGATCGCCATTTTCTACAGTCGGCCGTTGCCGGCCAACCAAGTCCCATGACCAAATGGTACCAAATCGAAGC
>JAJYJL010000640.1 GCA_021789565.1 Acidobacteriota bacterium | reverse complement strand
CACAATAGCTAGTTTCTAGCCGTCGGGCCGCTGCCCTTGGCCATCGCCGCGAGATCAGAAATGTCTTTGCCTTCAATTACCCGAGTAAGACTGTCCACAACCTGCCTTACGCTTTTCATGTTCTGCGCCACAGTATCGGGAATATCGATCTTGAACTCTTCTTCAAGCGCAAACAGGATGTTGACTCCATCCAGGGAATCGATCCCCAATTCCTCAAACGTTGCGTCAATCGATACCTCACTGGGATCGAGATGCTGTTCCCGAGTAATAATTTCAATGACTTTTTCACCTACATCCATCTTTGCTCCTTACTGACCGGCCCTGTTTCTTTGCCTTGACCCTGTCCGTCTTAAGATGAAATCCCAATCGGGTCCTCCGCCGCGAGTTCGCTGACCATTCGCAGCAACTCTGACAAACGGAAGGGCTTTTCCAGAAAGGCTTTCACTCCGAGCTCCCGAGCAAGTTCGCGTTCCGCCCCGGTTATAAAAGATGTCATTAGAATCGGTTCGCAAGCGATTTTCTTTTCTTGCAGCTTTCGTAACAACTCCAGCCCGTTTTCGCCCGGCATCCGAAGGTCAATCAGAACTACGGCCCTGCCATCGTCCGGGTTCAAAGCTTTCCAGAAGCTCTCGCCATCCTCGGCAAGCTCCACAGAATAGCCGTTCGCGGTCAACACCTCGGAAAGGAGGTTGCGGCTCTCCTGATCGTCATCCACCACCAGTACTCGATTTAGCCCCACTCAGGCACCCACAAAAGGAAAGTTCCGTCTGCCGAACCAACGAAGGGACAGCATCAGTGAGTCCAAAGCAGGAAAATAATCTTAAGTGGCTAATCCTAAGGGACTTATTTAATAATTTCAGGATAAGTTGCCAGGTCAATCAACCCTCAAGTGTGTCAAAATGTGACACTCAGCAAGATGAGTGTATTTAAATGTGACACGAATCTCCGGCTTTTCCACTACAACGGCATTTGGAAAGAAACTATCCTGCCTTCCCGGTTCGGCCCGCGAGAGAAGTCTAGGCCATAAACCTTTCAATGGGTGCAAAGGTAAGTCCCAACCGGGTTGCCGCTTCGATGATGGCCGGCAGCGCACCCACCGTGCTGGACTGGTTAATGCCATCAGTAGGCGGCTGCTCGTGGCCGTCATGAAGAAGAATTACAGCACCCGGATGGAGCCTGCGGGTCGTGGCGCTTATGATCGCCAGGGTCTTGTATTTCCAGTCGAACCCCATTACCGACCACATGACCAATTTCAGGCCCCGCCGCCGCAAAACCGGCATCAGGCCGAACCATCGCGCGCCGTAAGGCGGCCGGAATAAGGTTGGCCGGACTCCGGTGATTCGCTCGATGGCTTCCTGTGCCCGGTCGATCTCACTGGCAATAAAGCTGCGGCTGCGGAAGAACAGAAACGGGTGCGAATATGTATGGTTGCCGATGGTGTGCCCTTCGCGCACAATGCGTCGGGCGATATCCGGATGGCGCTCGACGTTCTTGCCGCACAGGAAAAAGGTGGCCGTGATCTTATGCTGGGCCAGGATGTCCAGGATTTGTTCGGTAAATGGCGGGGCAGGACCGTCGTCAAACGTCAAAACGGCACTGCGACTTTCAGCGGGGCCGCGATTCACAACCGGAGAAAACACCTGTGACGAAGGAATGATGCAGGCATACGCCAGCGCCCAGGCACATCCCAAAACAATGATGATTCCAACCACAACAACGATCATGGCCGACCTGCGTTCCCTGCTTAGCTCCCATGTCTGCGCATGAGACGCCCGCGACCTTGCCCTCGGGCGTTCCCCAGCGATGTTTATCCTAGCACAAGGGCCATCCGAACACGTGAAGGCGGCATTAGACGGCGTGGAACAGAAACACAAATAACAGCAAGAGCATGTTGGCCAATGGCCGCGCGAGGACAGAAACACTACACGTCAAGCATCTGAGCCCACCGTGTCATGCCGCCATAGGCTGGATAAAAGGCGGCAATTTATTGGCGCTACGAAGCGCCAAACGGTTTAGGGCCTGATGTAAAGGTAGATTGTGTGCACCACGCCGCTTTCAGTTTTGACTTCCTCGGATTTCACGGCATCCCAACTGGCCATCCGGAAATCGTGCGAAACCACTCGCGTGCCCGGCCGGAGCTGTCTCTCCAGCATCGGGCGGATATCCTCATTGACGCCGGGCAGCAGATAGAGCGTGACCACTGTCGCCGCATGAACGTCTGCCTGGAACATGTTTCCGTAAAGTATTTTGGCCCTTGGGGCGAGACCAAGCTGTTCTATGCTGGCCCAGGATTTCTGGTATAGCTTGGGGTCGAGTTCCACGCCCATAGCGTGGGCGCCGAACTTTTGCGCCGCCATGATCACAATCCGGCCGTCGCCGGAACCCAGATCGTACACAACGTCCTTGGGGGTCACCTTTGCCAGTTCCAGCATTCTTTCCACAACCGTCATGGGAGTGGGAACGTAGGGAACCACATCGTGAGAAGCTTCGTATTTCGGCGTAAGCTGGTCCTGCGCATCGAGGGGCCGCGAAAGAACAATCCCCAAAGCAGCCACGATGACAAAGAGTCCCGCCAGTCGCCCAAAGCTGATGCGTCGCAGCATGGTTGGCCTTCCTTAATGCAGAGTTAAGCACAGTTTACCACTGCGCGGGCTCGCCAGAGCGCTAACCAAACGCATCCCGTACCATTGCCTGCTCCAGCCGTCCGCCGTCGGAAGACCGTCTGGCCAATCCCCCTTTGCTCCCAAGCCTTCCGTCAGTGATTCGTGGTGGAAATGACATAGTAATGCCTAGCCACTGCGTGTGGTATATTCGTCCGGCACGGATGATCTCTGCGGGTGCCCTGGGGAACGGCGCTAATGAACTTCCGTCAAGCGAGCAGCCATCCATGAGCGGAATCGAACGGCGTGAATTCCTGAAGAAGACTGGCGCGCTGGGCGCCGGACTTGTTTCCTTGCCGCTCGCACGCGCGGCGGCAAAGCCTGCGGCCGCGGCAAATCGCCCCAACATTCTGGTCTTTCTGACCGATGACCACGGCCAATGGGCGCAGCACGCCTACGGCAACTCGGAATTATTGACGCCCAACATGAATCGCCTGGCGGCCACCGGCACGCGCATGACGCAGGCGTTTACGCCCTGCCCGGTCTGCTCTCCCGCTCGGGCGTCTTTCTTTACCGGATGCATGCCCTCGCAGCACGGCATTCATGATTGGCTTAAGGAACAGACGGACGCGGTGGAGCACCCATGGCTGGAGGGCCAGACGCTGATTTCAGAATTGCTGAAAAACGCCGGATACCACACCGGCCTGGTGGGCAAGTGGCATTGCGGCCACACGCGCGATCCGCACCCAGGGTTTGACCGCTGGTTTAGCTATTGGGTGGCGCAGTATCCGCATTACGGCGTCCAGCAGTTTTCAGACCAGGGGAAATTCACAATCGATCAGGGCCAGCAATCTCCCTTGCTTACAAAACGCGCCATCGATTTCCTGCGCGACCATAAACAGAACCAGGGCGCCGAGGGCAAGCCATTCTTCCTCTTTGTCGGTTACGTAGACACCCACTCACCGCACGACGCCGCGCCGTCAGAACTGGTTTCGCAATATGATTCGGCAACGTTCCGCGACATTCCCAATGAAGAGTTCCAGCCGTGCCACGGTGAACCGCTCATCCCGGTCAGCAGCAATCCGCAAATCGAGCGAATGAAGCATATGGAGTATTACGGCGCCGTCTCCAGCATCGACCGCGAGGTCGGCAAGGTCCTTGCCGAACTGGAGGCAACCGGCCAACTGGAAAATACCGTGGTTATTTACACGGGCGATCACGGGCTCAATACCGGCCAGCATGGCATGTGGGAAAAGGGCAACGGCACGCTGCCCCAGAATTTTCTTGAAGAATCAGTTCGCGTTTCCTGCACCCTGAGCTGGCCGGCGGGCGGGATCCGGCAGAACGCCGTGTGCAACGACTTTGTGAACCATTGCGACCTTTTTGCCACGCTACTGGAGATAGGAGGAGCTACGCCCGACAAGCAAACGGCGGCGCGGATCAATTCGCCGGGGCGCTCCTACCTGGCCCAGTTGCGCGGGCAGAACGTCCCGGACTGGCGGCAGACCATCATCAGCGAGTACGGCAACGCACGCATGGCACGCACAGAACGTTATAAACTGGTGCGGCGTTACGCCTACAGCGGAGTGCGTTTTATGGACGAACTCTACGACTTGAAAGAGGACCCGCGCGAGACCGTGAACCGCTTCCAGGACCCGGAACTGAAGAAAGTTATAGATGAACTCACCGAGGAGCTGAACCAGTTTTTTGCGAAGTACACAACTCCCGGCCATAGTGGGTTGGACCTGGCGCACCAGTGGGAATGCACTCCGGCCAGCCCCTGGCTTGCTGCGGCGCGGCTCCGCAAAGAAGGTCGTATGCCGGAAGCCTTATCGCGCCTGCTGGTTTCTTAATGATCTCACGAAGGGACTTTATCAGGAACGCTGGAGCATTGATGGCGGGGCCGCTCATGGCCAGCGGGCTGCCAATCAAGGGACAGGGCCTTCGAGCCGAATCCACTCCTGCTGGGGGAATGCAAACGGCCGCACGCGGCGCGCTCAAGGTCAGCGGCAACCACCGTTATCTGGTGGATGCTGAAAACGTTCCCTTCCTGCTGCAGGGAGATGCGGCCTGGTCATTGATGGTAACGCTTGGCAAAGCTGATGCGAGCTTGTACCTGAGTAACCGGCGCGAAAAGGGCTTTAACGCGATCCTGGTGAACCTGATCGAGCATAAGTTCTGCAAGAATCCTCCCCGAAACGCTGACGGTGAACCGCCCTTTAAAACTCCCGGCGATTTCACGACGCCCAATGAGCGCTACTTTGCCCACGCGGATTGGATTGTTCGGGAAGCCTCAAAGAACGGGATATACGTTCTGCTGGCCCCAATCTATCTCGGCTATGTCGGAACCGACGAGGGATGGATCAAGGAACTGATGGCGCTGAGCCCCGAAAAGTGCCTGGAGTACGGCAGGTTTCTCGGAAGGCGCTACAAAGATTTTGACAACATCATCTGGGTGATGGGCGGCGACAGAAACCCCGACTCGGCGCTCGATCGCGTTGACCTGGTCGCGCTGGCCATCAAGGAACACGACACCGCGCACCTGTTTACGGCGCACTGCGCTCCGGAAAATACCGCTTTCAGCCAGTACGGCAGCGGTGGCTGGCTCAATTTCAACACCGTTTATACCTATCAACTGATTCATCCGCAGCTCTACGCCGCCTACCGCAGAAATCCCGCCGAGCCATTTATCCTGATTGAAACTTCATACGAGGGCGAGCATAACTCTTCTGACGTGCAGATCCGGCGGCAGGCCTACTGGACGATCCTTTGCGGCGGGTTTGGCCATGTCTTTGGCAACAATCCCATCTGGCACTTCGACGGCCCCGGCCTCTTTCCCGTCAACGTGACCTGGCAGCAGGCCATGGACCTCGCGGGTTCCGTCAGCATGAAGCACTGGGGAAACCTGTTCCGTTCCCGCAAATGGTATGACCTGGTCCCTGACGAAAAACATGAGGTAGTCACGAAAGGGCTGGGCGAGTTCCTGGGTCTGGATTATCTCGCGGCGGCGCGCACA
>JAJYJL010000639.1 GCA_021789565.1 Acidobacteriota bacterium | reverse complement strand
GCGACCGCGCGGTTGGAGAACAGTATTTTTTCGGATACGGCAAATGCAGCATCTGCCACATGGTTTACGGCAAAGGATCGGCTGTCGGACCGGATCTGTCCAACGTTGGACGCGAGATGACCGCCGAGCAAATCCGGACGTCCTTACTCCGGCCCAGTGCCCACATTACGCCCGGCTACCAGATGGTGACAGTGCACCTGCACAATGGCAAAACCCTTCGCGGCTTCGCCCGAAGCCAGAGCAATTTTGAAGCTGTTGTTCAGGACTTGAAGGGGCAGTTTCACATGCTGCAAACTGATGAAATCTCAGCTATCAGCGAAGATCAGATGTCGCAGATGCCGCCGGTCAAAGCAAGCCCGGAGGAACTGCAAGATATTCTCGCCTTTCTTAGTGGGCTGACAGGCGTGAAACCCGGAATAGTGGGGGCCGCGGCATCTTCCGGGCCCGGCGACATCCCCTTTTCGAGAGTTCTCCATCCCCGACCGGGCGACTGGCTCACTTACGACGGCAATCTGGATGCGAACCGGTACAGTGAACTGGCGCAGATCAACACAAAGAATGTTAACCAGCTGTACCTGAAGTGGACCTTCACCGTTCCTCTGTGGAAGCAATTCCTCCCTGACACCGCATACTTCAACCTGAACATGCAATACTTTGGGTTGGAAGTGACGCCCCTTGTAGCCGACGGCATCATGTACGCAACGGGCCCGCAACGAGCTTATGCGCTGGACGCCAGCACCGGACAGGAAATCTGGTCGTATTCGCGCCCGCGCACTTCGGGAATGGTTGGCGATGCGGCGCTCGGCACAAACCGGGGCTTGGCCATCCTTGGTGACAAAGTCTTCAGGGTGACGGACAATGCCCACCTGATTGCTCTGAACCGTACCACGGGGAAATTGGTGTGGGAAGCAGTGATGCCGGACGAACCCATGCACTATGGCTCTACAGTTGCGCCACTGGTGGTTAAGAACATGGTGGTTGCGGGCGTTTCCGGTGGCGACTGGGGCATGCGAGGATTTGTGGCTGCATACAACGCTTCCAACGGTGAACGTTTGTGGCGGCGATGGATTATTCCTGGCAAGGGCGACCCAGGAGCTGATAGCTGGGGCGGCAACCCGCCCAAAACGGGTGGTGGGGCATCATGGTTGACCGGCTCATACGATCCGGAGACTGATACTCTGTACTGGGCCACCGGCAATCCTTATCCAGATTCTGATGACCGTGCACGGCCAGGTGACAATCTCTACACGAATTCCATCCTGGCTCTCGACCCGAAAAACGGCAACCTCAAGTGGTATTACCAGGTCACCCCTCACGACGTCCGCGACTGGGACGCGAATGCGCCCCTGGTGCTGGTCGACACAAAATATCGGGGCCAACAAAGGAAGCTTCTGCTGCACACAGACAAGAACGGTTTCTTCTATGTGCTGGATCGGACGAACGGCCATCTTCTCCTAGCTAAACCATTTGTGAAGGTAACATGGGCAAGCGGTATTGGCGCTGACGGGCGTCCCCAACTTGTTAAAGATAATGGACTTCTCTGCCCAGGCGATTATGGCACAAACTGGAATGCAACGGCCTTCAGCCCCCAAACACACCTCTATTACTTAGTGGCACTCGAAAAGTGCGTAGTCAAGCTTTCTGCCGGTGGTTGGAAACAGAAACAGCCGAAGGAAGAGCCCGCAAAGAAATTCCTGGAGGCGCTGGATATCAATACCGGAAAGGTCGTCTGGAAAGTTCCGGAATTCGGGCCAGCCGAGGGCAAGAGAGAAGCAGGGGTGCTCGCAACGGCGGGAGGGCTTCTGTTTTATGGCGATCCAAGTGGTAACGTTGTCGCGATCGACGCCCGCAAAGGAAAGACATTGTGGCACTTTCCAACGAGTGGGGAAAATAAGGCCTCGCCCATGACATACACGGTGAACGGAAAACAATTTGTGGCGCTTGCAGTTGGTCCGAATATTCTATGCTTCGGTTTGCCATGAAGGAGGAGAACACAGTGAAAAGGAATGTTTCGAGACGCGAGTTTCTTCAAGTGTCGTCCGCCGGGGCGCTCGGGGGCGCCGTTGCGCTTCGAGCGGGGAATACAGCCACCGCACAACCCACGGCGCGTGGGCCATTCCGGGGAACGCTTTGCCTGTTCTCCAAACCTGTTCCACAACTAAATTGGAAGGAACTCGCGGAGAGTACTAAGCGCGCGGGCTTTGACGGAATTGACCTGACTGTCCGGCCAGAGGGGCACGTCCTTCCCGAACGCGCAGAAACTGATCTTCCGAAGGCCGTGGCCGCCATCCGGGAGGCAGGGCTTCAGGTCCCGATGATCACGACAGCGCTCCTGTCTGCCAACGACCCGACGGCTAGACCGATCATCAGCACCGCAAGCAAGCTCCACATCCCTTACCTGAAACCAGGGTATTACCCATACAAACTTGAGAACGTTCTGAAAGAAGTTGACGAGGCTGGCCAGCAGTTCCGAACCCTCGTGGATCTGGCGAAGGACCACGGAATCCAAGTGGGCTATCACAACCACCCACGTTACATCGGAGAAGCCATCTGGGACATGGCAAGGGTGATCGAACCGCTCGATTCGCGCTGGTCCGGCTACTATTACGATTTGTGCCAGGCCACGATAGAGGGCGGCGAAAGTGGATGGAGGGTTTCAACCAATCTCGTCACCCCTCGCTTGAAGATGGTGGCTGCCAAGGACTTTTTCTGGAAACCGGCGGGCTCACACCGATGGCGGATAGAAATATGCCCCATGGGCCAGGGGATGTCCCACTGGAAGGAGTTTTTCCAGATCCTCGCAAAGTCAGATTTCCATGGCCCCATTTCCTACCAGCATGAGTATGAAATTCCGGGCTATTCTCACCCATCGGGGATTGCGCTTTCGCGTGATAAAGTCCCTACAGTCATGGCAGCCATCAAAGAAAATCTCGATTATATAAAGACGGTTATTCGCGAGGCTTATGAAGGAGCCTAGGACCTTCGGAGTTATAATCGGCTCGGAATTCGCGGTTATTTCGCCCAACACGACTAATGCGCAGCCTGAAAGGGGGGAAGTTTGCGACCGTATTGTAAAATGACACGGCGAAGGTTTCTGCAAGCTGCCTCTGCCGGGGCCGCCTCATTTTCGCCGCTGGCAGCAGGAATCACAATGGCCGCACCCAAGCGCAAATCCAGCGACATTCGCGTGAAGAACATTCGGGTCAGTTACGAGGACTTTCCCTATCGCACTCCCTATGAATTCGGCGGCCGCAGCGTTGACAAAGTAACGCTTCTGGACGTTCATTGCACGGTGGAGACGGTCGCCGGGCGTGTGGGGCATGGATTCGGCTCCATGACCATGGGCAACGAATGGGCATTCCCTTCGAAAACCCTCTCCTACGACACGACTCTTAATGCAATGAAACGGCTTGCCGAGCGAATCTCCAGGATCACGGCAAATTACAATGAGTCCGGCCATCCCATCGACATCAACTTTGTTCTCGAGCCGGAATACCTGAGGGCTGCTACTGAAATCACGAACGAAATGCATCTCGATCAGCCCTTCCCGAAGCTCTGCACATTAGTCACTGCAAGTCCTTTCGACGCTGCCATCCACGATGCGTTTGGAAAAGTGCACGGCCTGAGCTGCTACCAGACTTACGGCCCCGAGTTCATGAGCATGGACCTTTCTCACTACCTTGCGCCTGAATTCAAAAGCAGGTATCCCAGCCAGTACCTACTGCGGATCCCCAAGCCGTGGGTGTGGTGCAATCACTCCGTGGGAGCGTCTGATCCAATTGAAGCGTCCGACGTGAAAAAGCGTCTGAACGACGGCCTTCCCCAGACTCTCGCCGATTGGATCGTAGCTGATGGTCTTACTCACCTGAAAATCAAACTCGATGGCAATAATCTGGAACGAGATATCACACGTGTGTTGCAGATTGACCGCGTGACGACGGAGGTCGAGGAACGCCGCGGTATTCGCGACTGGTATTACACGATGGACTTCAACGAACAGTGTCCGGACGTCGATTACCTCATGGAGTTTATTCGCAAGGTCAAGGAAAAGTCGCCCGGCGGCTACAACCGAATCCTTTACCTTGAGCAACCAGGATCGCGCGACTTAGTTGCCAATCCATCACAGCTGTTGTTCGAGGCGTCCAAACTGAAACCTGTGGTCATGGACGAAGCGCTGACCGGATTCAGGGCACTACTCCGGGGGCGTAAAATCGGCTATACGGGAGTAGCCCTCAAGGCCTGCAAAGGCCAGAGCCAATCCGTGCTGATAAACGCTGCCGCGCAAGAGTTTAAGATGTATATGACTGCGCAGGACCTGACTTGCCCGGGGGCTTCCCTGATCCAATCTGCAGGCATTGCCGCCCATGTTGCCCTAATCGATACGCTCGAGTCGAACGGGCGAGAATACGTTCCAGCCGCTAACAAACCGTGGCTCAAGAAATTTCCTGGATTGTTCGACGTTCGTGATGGAAAACTCCACACCTCAAACCTTGGAGGCCCAGGGCTGAGTGCCGTTTGATGTGTCACCCGGAATGGAACCAAAAGCGCATTCGATGATCTCCGGCTCACATTTTGCAGGTTGGCATTTCCAGATGATAGTGGGCACCTGTGAACAAACAATGTTCCTGGGCACAAAGAGCGAAATGAGCCAGATGTCAGAAGTGGCCAGGAAAATCAAGAAACAGGCCGCACCGCTCGCACGGTTCCAGGTTCAGGCAAGCGTTAAAAGCTCATGACACTTTCTATCCTGACTCGAAAACCCCAGGACTGTGTCCGTATTTTCAACGCGCAACCAGTGTGATGGTACCCAATAATCCTGAGGGGAGAGGCTGAAGATCGTTCATGTCCTGTGGATCAAATCGCTTGCCGTAACGCTCGTTCAATAATCGGTAATCTGGAGGCGCGTTCCCCGCCATCGAATTAATTGCAAGGTTGCCAACAACAACACGGAATGTATTTGCTCCAGGTCTTAGCCAAGGCGTAACTTCTACCTCGTACGGCGGATGCCATACTGACCCCGCACGCTGCCCGTTGACATAGATGACTGCTGCCTCGCGAACAGGGCTTTCAACCCAGGCACGTATACCATTCTGACGATGATGAGGCTCAACAGGAATTGCCTTGCCAAAATCCAGGTAAACTCTCGCGCCATGTATGAACATGGAATCCGGGACGAAAACACTTTTCGCATACTCGCCATGGCCGGAGAAAAAACGCAGGCCTTCGAGTTCTGTCCAGGAACACAGCTTGTCCATTTCAAGAGTTTTTCCCACCCTCGTGAAACTAACTTTCCAATCGCGACTCATGTCAATTGAAGCCGCCGGCCGAGGTCGCTGGGGCAAGGCCGAGGCAGACACGTGTGAAGATTCGGAAAACACCAGAATTGTGGATTCGTAAGGTTCGAAGTGCAGCGATATAGCCATGCGCTCGTCGGTCCCCGTTTTCCAGCGCACAGCAGATGCGGTCGCGGTGAATGTATCCCAGCGCTCCGGACGAAGTCTCTTTACCCGGAACGTTGCTTCAATATCGTGGTTCCGGCTGCCGGTGTTCGACAGGAAGTAAAGCTCCCCCTTCTCGAGCTTGCGGCGGATGAATCCGATTTCTGGCACTTTGGGATTCAGTT
>JAJYJL010000638.1 GCA_021789565.1 Acidobacteriota bacterium | reverse complement strand
CAAAACACTCAGCAGCGGACTGTGTGTAGCCGGCTCCGCTCAATCATCGGTTTTGGGCGAAGCCATGGCCAGCGCGGCTGTAGGCCCAGCCGCTGGTTCCCAATCAACGACGAAGTCAGCCGTTTCGGCAGAGAACAAGGCAACGTTTTCAGCCCGTGCTGTTCTTACCCGCCTTATCGGAACGCGGGCGGATGAAGTCAATTTGGGTTGGATTCCGCCCGAGAAGGGTCACCAAGTATACGAAGTTTCTGCGTCTCGGGGCAGGATTTCAATTAAAGGGAGCAGCGGAGTTGCAATCTGTCGTGGGATGTACGCCTATTTGCGAAAAATGTGTCATTCGATGGTGACGTGGAGCGGCCAGCATCTTGCTCTGCCAACCCGATTTCCTGACTATGCGCAGCAACGAGTCGTCTGCCCTTACCGGTTTGTGCAGTATTACAACGTCTGCACTTTTGGATACTCCACGCCTTTCTGGAATTGGGCGCGGTGGGAACGCGAGTTGGACTGGATGGCCTTGCATGGAATCACAATGCCGCTGGCGGTGGAAGGTCAGGAAGCCATCTGGCAGCGTGTCTGGAAGGCGATGGGGCTGACCCAAGCGGAACTGGACCGGTTTTCAACGGGCCCTGCCCATCTGCCCTGGCACCGGATGGGAAACATCAATGAATTTGACGGCCCACTCCCGCAAGGGTGGCTGGATCAGAAGCGGGAACTCCAGAAGAAGATTCTCACCCGTATGCGGGAACTTGGCATGACCCCGATTGTCCCTGCTTTCTCTGGCCATGTTCCGGAGGGCTTCAAACGCGTCTATCCCGATGCCAGGACGTTCACGCTGCTCTGGGGAGGGGGATTCAGGGACACCATGCCGCGCCTGGCAAAGACCTTTTTCCTGGACCCGCGCCATAGCGACCTTTTCAAAGAAATCGGCCGCCGCTTTATCCAGGCGTATAACCAGGAATTTGGTGGAAACGAATATTACCTGGCTGACCCTTTCAACGAGCTCAAGGTGCCTGTTTCCAAGGAACACCGCTATGAAGATCTGGCACAGTATGGGCGTTTGATCTATGAAAGTATTCTGGCCGGCGATCCTGATGGCAAGTGGGCACTGCAGGCCTGGCTTTTTGAAGATGTTCATTTCTGGGACCCAAAATCCGTTAAAGCCTTCCTCTCCCAAATACCCAACGACCGCATGCTGATCATCGACTACGGTAATTCCCAAAAGGAGATCTGGCAATCGAACGAGGCTTACTTCGGGAAGCCGTGGATCTACGCCATGGCACACACCTTTGGCGGCAATAACAACGTCAAGGGCAATCTTCCCAGGATTGACTCAAAGCCGGCGGAAGTGTCGGCCAGCCCGGAGAAGGGCAACCTGTTTGGCTGGGGGATTTGTCCGGAGGGCATTGAAACGAATGAAGTCGTCTACGAACTCATGACGGACATTGGCTGGTCCAGCCAAAAGATTCCCCTGGATGACTGGCTGGCCGATTACTCCCGAGCCCGCTACGGAGGTTGTCCTCCGGCGATGAGGGAAGCCTGGAAACTGCTGCTCCAAAGTGCTTACGGTGGAGATTCCTACAACAGCCGCCATGCCTGGCAGTGCCTGCCGAGCCTTGACCCCAGGCCGGTGGCTGTGAACACAGGTCCTGTTTTTGTCCAGGCGGTTGGACAATTTTTGGCTTGTGCTGATGAACTGAAATCCAGCCAGCTCTACCGGCACGATTTGATTGAGCTTGTGTGCCAGGCCGTGGGCGGCAGCGTCGACCGTCGCTTGGCTGAGGCGTGCCAAGCGCACAAGGCGGGCAGGGCGGAAACGCGTGATCGGATGGCGCAGGAGTGTTTCAATATGCTCCTCCGGATTGACGCCCTTATGAACCTGCGGGAGGACCGGCGGCTGGAGACGTGGAGCAACGAAGCGCGCAGTTGGGGGCGGAGCCCTGATGAAGCGTTTTATTACGACATCAACGGACGGCTGCTCATCACCTTCTGGGGGTGGAGTCCGCTGGAGGACTATGCCTCGCGCGTGTGGTCGGGCCTGATCCGCGACTACTACGTTGGGAGATGGCGTATGTTTTTCCGGGCATTGGAGGACAAGAACAACGAATCAGTTGAGTTATGGGAACAGACCTGGCTGTCCACTCCCTACAGCCCAAGCCGGCCGCTTCCGGTGACGGATCTCGTAATTGAGGCTAGTAGCATGCTCAAGGTGTGCAAAGGATGGGAAAAGGCTTCATAAGTTCAAGCAACGTCTGAGGCGGCATCCGCGTGTGAAACGAATCCTGGAATCCGCGGATTAAAAGGCATGCTTCCCACAAATGCGCAGAAAACTTCTACGAGCCGCCTTGGTGTCTAATCCGGTAGAACCTCATTCGCACTGTGGATAGAGTCAACATCTTTTGAACGCGCTAAAGGAAGGGCAAAAGACACTGACATTCAAATCCAAAGAAGCAAGAGCTGGTTTTGTCTTCGTACTGGAATTTTCTGTCAAAAAGCATTACGCTAGCGCGTTCGGTTAGAAGGTTGAGAGCTCATGTCACTGCTCGACGGAAGAGTCGCTATTGTCACCGGCGGGGGCGGTTCCGGGATTGGTCACGGCATATCCCTGGTGCTTGCGAAACAGGGTGCGCACGTAGTCATCCTGGAAATTGACCTCGATGCTGCCGAAGGGGTCCGCCGCCAGATCGAGGCTGGAGGCGGCAGCGCAACTGTTATTCGCGCCGATATCAGCCGTTCGGACGACGTTCGCCAGGCCGTCGATAGGATTATAGAGGAGCACCATCGCCTGGACATCCTGGTGAATAGCGCAGGCATTGGTTTGATCCGTCCTGTGGCTGAGGCCACGGAGGAAGAATTTGACCGGCTGGCCGCCATCGACCTCCGCGGGATGTGGCTGTGTTGCAAGTATGCCATCCCACAAATGCAGCGGCAGAAACAGGGATCCATCATCAATATTGCCTCGGTGCATAGCCAGGCAACACAGGCTCAGTACGGAATCTACGCGACGATGAAAGCGGGAGTGTCCGGATTGAGCCGCGGGATTGCCGTCCAGTATGGGCCGGACGGTATTAGGGCCAATACTGTTTCACCGGGTCTTGTTGACGGCAAACAGACCCGCGAAATTGTGGCCCAGCTTACCGACGACGTGCAGGGCTATCTGGACGATTTTGTCCGCCGCGAGCAGGCTGTGCCGCGATTGATCCAGGCGGAAGATATTGGCAACCTGGTGGCGTTCCTGGCCAGTGACGACGCGAAGATGATTACGGGCGCAGAAATTCCTGTTGATGCTGGAATGTGGATACAACTGACCAGCAGGCGATGAGGCATTGTGCGAATTACATCCATCGAAAAAATCAAAGTCAGGGTTCCTGCAAAAGCCGACACGGTAAACAGTCCTGACGCCCAGGACCCGATGCATATGCTGGTCCTTGACGGCAAGCCCTCCTGGCAGATCCAGTTTGATCAGATATGGAAGTATATCTACCGCGTCCAAACGGATGAGGGGCTGGAGGGTTTGGGTGAAAGTTACCGCGGCGTGAATTCCCAGACCGTTGATGGAATCATTGCGAGCCTGATCGGCAGTGATCCCCTACGGATGAACCTCCGCAGCCTGCCGATTGCGTGGTCGCGGGAGTACGACGGATTTGAGGCTGCCATTTTCGATCTGGCCGGCAAGAAGTTTGGTGTGCCGGCTTATCAGTTGCTGGGCGGTGCATTCCGTGAATGGGTGGACGTTGATTACTGGACCGGGCGGCGAACCGCGGCAGACGCCATCAGGAAGGCCAAAGAAGGGTATGCCGCCGGTTTTGGCGGGATCAAGTTCAAGTGTAATCTTGAGGACGATGTTGTGGCATGGGCGAAAGGCGTGCGCGAAGCTTGCGGGCCGGCATTCAGCATTGTGCTGGATCCGAACTGCCGCTTTGACAGGCCGGCTGAGGTGATGCGGTTCAGCCGCGGGCTGGAAGAAGCTGGTAACATCCGGTGCCTGGAAGACCCTGTGCCGCGCTGGAACCTGTCCTGGTACCGGCTGCTGCGTGAGAAGACGTCGATCCCGATTGCCTTGCATGTGGCGCTTCCTTATATGGAACTGGGGCAGATGGTCCAGGACGTGATCAGGGCCATTCAACTGGAGGCGGTTGATTATTTCAATTTCAACTGCGGAATCGCCAACTTCGTCAGAATGGCTGACATCGCCGACGCCGCAGGCGTTCCCTGCTGGCATGGCAGCGAGGTTGACCTGGGCATTCTGGAGGCGAGTTACCTGCACGCGTGCGCCGCGGCACGGAACTGCACTTTGCGCAGCGACGTTTTCGGCCAACTGGTGCGTGAAAATGACTTGATTGTCGAACCGATTGAAATTGCAGGTGGGCGCGCCCGCGTCCCGCAAAAACCAGGGCTGGGTGTTGATCTGGATCTCGATGCGCTGGAAGAATACCGGTTGCCCGACTGAGGACAGCGGCGATCGAACGGCATGGGTGCCCTGGCCGCCTTGCCGCATGGCCTGCGTGCAGGCGGGCTTGTCAAATCTTTGGAGTGTTAATCTCATCTCATGTATCTTTACAACCTCGCCTCCCCGCAAGTATCGAATCTCGACCGCAATATGGTTGTCGTCGTTCCCTTTGGCTCAGTTGAGCAGCATAGCCTTCACCTGCCGTTGGGGACAGACTCGATTATCGGTGAAGCCATTGCCCGCCGCCTTGAACAAGAACTTCCTGAGCGGGTTCTTGTACTTCCCATGATGTGGCTCGGCTGCTCCCGCCATCATATGGACTTTGCGGGTTCTCTGACGGCAGAGATCGAAACGTTCATCGATGTCGGCGAACAGCTTGTATCCAGCATGGCCGAGCACGGGTTCAGGAATTTCATCCTTCTCAACAGTCACGGGGGTAACGTGAACAAAGTTTCGCTCATGGCTGAAAAGCTGCGTTACAAACTTGGGCCTACCGTGAAAGTGGCCGCTGTGACCTACTGGCATCTGATTGGCGAGGAAATTCAGGCCATCCGTGAGACGCCCCTGGGCGGAATGGGCCACTCGGGCGAGCTGGAGACGTCCGTCATGCTGGTGGTCAATCCCGAGCTTGTGCGGAGAGATTTGTTTGACGCAGACGGTCCGGAGAAGAGGTCGAAGTTTGAAGGCTGCGACATGTTTGCGTCAGGAACAGTTTCAGTTGCCAAACCCTTCAAGGAAATGTCGCGCCACGGCGGTATTGGCGACCCGCGGAAGGCTTCAAAAGAAAAAGGCGAAAGAATACTTTCCGCCATCACCGCGAAGCTCTCTGAAGTTGTAAGAGAGATTCAATCAGGGAACCTTTAGCAGACGGCCGAGATTTGTTGCCACGCGCTAAAGCTGCTTGGCTGCTTTCACTCTACATCCAGCTGGCAAATCAGCAGACAGGGTTTGTGTCCCCTGCGCCGGATTGTTCGGCGATGGTTACAGGCTCAGTTTCCGGACGGTGGGGGCTTTGTTGACAAAGCTCTGAATCTTTTCCACGATCCCGTCCGCATCCAGCCCGTACTTGGCATGGAGCAGGTTCGGCGCGCCGTGGGGAATGATGCGGTCTGGAACCGCGATCCGGACCACGCTGGCCGGAATTCTTCGATCCTGCAACAAGGCAGCGACTGCGGCG
>JAJYJL010000637.1 GCA_021789565.1 Acidobacteriota bacterium | reverse complement strand
TTTTGCGTCACGGAGGATGGGATCCTCTGCAATCCTTTCCAGCAGGGGAGCATCCGAGAGGACATTGCCGTTCCGGTCTCGACCCAGCACTGACGCCAGATCAAAGCGGAACCCGTCCACGTGCATCTCGATCACCCAGTAACGCAAAGCGTCCAGGATCAGATCACGCACGACCGGGTGCGTGGCGTTCAGCGTTTGCCCGGTGCCGGAGAAATCCCGGTAGTAGCGTTTGTTTTCGGCAAGCCAGTAATAAATCGCGTTGTCAATTCCGCGGAAACACACCGTGGGTCCCATCTCATTGCCTTCAACTGTATGGTTGAAGACGATGTCCACGATTACCTCGAGCCCCGCGCGGTGGAAAGCCCGGACCATCTCTTTAAATTCCAGGACCTGCGCGCCTTGCTCGCGAACGCTGGCGTATGAAGCCTTAGGCGCGAAAAAATTGACTGGGTCATATCCCCAATAATTCCGCAGGCGTCTGCCGGTCTGCGGGTTGATACGCGGCATGTGGAACTCGTTGAATTCCTGCACTGGCATCAGCTCAACGGCGGAAACTCCCAGTTCCTTCAAATAAGTGATCTTCTCGGTCAGGCCATGGTACGTACCGGGAAACGAGACTCCTGCGCTGGGGTGGAACGTAAAGCCTCGCACGTGCAGCTCGTAGATGACAGTAGATTCCCATGCCAGGCGGAGCGGCTGGTCATCCTGCCAGTTGAAATCGGGATGCGTCACGACGCACTTGGGGGCTGTAGCGGCGTTGTCCGCAGTCGAGTACGACAGGTCCCGTAATGGGGATTCGGGATCGTAGCCCAGCGCCTTGCGATAGCTGCGGCCAGGGACCGGCGCAATCGCTGTGGCACAGGTGTCAACCACAAGCTTATCAGGATTAAAGCGATGGCCCTCGTGCGGAGCATAAGGTCCGGCGAACCGATAACCATACAGCTGTCCGGGTCGAATGCCCTCCAGCCACACATGCCATACGTCTCCGGTCTTGTTTCTGGCTGGGTTCAGCAGAATCGTCCGGGTCGGTGCAGCATCCTCCGGCCGATTAAAAAGGTCCAACCGTACCCCCGTGGAGTGACGGCTGAAAATCGCGAAGTTGACGCCGTTTGCCCGGATCGTCGCGCCCAACGGGAAGGGAACTCCGGAGCGTACAGACTGGACTTCACACAAACTCAGCAGGCGATCGAGCTCGGCAAGTTCTTCCGGGCTGGGACCACTCCGGCGAGCCGGTTGGACCTTGGTTGGGTTTTCAGTCAGATCAGGAACGTTGGGTCCTGATATATGGGGTTCTTTCGGCATGGAAGAAACTTTAGTTACGGTAAGTTGATGTTGCGTTCCAGTTGTCCAGTTTTCGTCCCACGAATGGGTCTGAATTCACGCGCCGGCTTTAATGCTGCGCACAACGCCGGACAACAGTTGAGGCAGAGGCCGGTATCTAAATCACCTGGTTATTCCTACTCAGCCAGCAGTATAACAATCAAGCCGCATGGCGACAGATCTGCCAGGCTTAAGCCGTTGCCGCGTATGGTGATACCCGTGAGGATAAGCACAGAGGACCCAGGTAGCACTCGTCTGAATCTTACCCCTTCAATCGCCGTTCATGCATTCCTTCTTTCGGTCTTCCTTACGGAGCAGGTGGAGAAACCGTCGGAGAACCTTCGACCCTTACTGTGACAATCTGGTGTGGACTGACCTGGAACGAGAACCCGTGCTCACTGACGCCTGAGATTTGGTGCTGGTTGGCTTCCATGGCGTTGCACATCCAGACTGACTTGAGGTCGAGCAGTGGTGTCGTAACTTTCACTTCGCCAGACTGCCCGCTCATATTCAGGAACCGCATGATGGTCCCATTGCCGTCCTCTGCCTGTTTCCATGTATCAAGGAGCACGTCGGGGTTTCTGACACTGACGAAGCTCCCTTCTGATCCGCTCAACGGCTCGGCTTCGTTGATGGCCTTGTCCTGCGAAACAATCTCATTAATCTCCAGTGGTGTCATTTCCTCCCAGCCAAGCCGGCTCAAGGCTGTTGGGGCCGTGGCCCGGGAACTGGTAACGACGTATCGGAAAGTGAAATCTCCGCCCTGGCCGCCACGATAATTCGTGTCCCAGTAGTTATTCATAACATAGGAACAGATAGTCCCCTTACGTTTGCCGAATTCTGTCGGCCATGTCCCCCTGGCGATATCGCCCAGCGTGACCATTGAAGCATCAAGTGGCAGAACAGCGGCAGAGACATTTCCTTGCTCAACTGAAACCCAGTGCTGGACCGAGAACCATTCCAGTCCCGCGCCCGGCAGCATGTCCTTTGCTGGATTGACATCGCCATTCTGGATTTCATAACGGAATTCAGGACCGGACATGGCAAATGGAAACGCGAAATACACTGCTTCCTTGCTGAAGACCCGCTTCTTCTTGATACGGTTGATGAATTCGATCTTTTTCTGGTCATTGAACAGCAGCACGGTGGTTTCAATACGCGGAGTATTTGTTGCAGAGCTCACCATACGCGCTCGTGTCCCAAACGGAGTCTTGAAAACTGAGACAAGCTCCCCGTCGGCAGAAGCATGGGGAGTCAGCTTAGGAAGGGGCGAAACTGTTCGATATTGCACCAGGCGGTTTGGCAGTTGATCGGCCCCGGTAACATCGACGAACTGATCAAACCGGTATGGACTGGAGGCGTCGACTAGTTCCTTGTTCAGTTGCTTGTCAAAAATACTCCGGACGGCTCCCGTTTGCGGGTCAAGCTCGACCTTGTAGTAAGGGCTTTCCAGAGTTGTCTCCATAGTAGGTTGCGATTTAGACGGGTTCGGCTTGGTCTTCCTCAGCGTGTAGGTTTTGTAACCCAGCGCCGGAACGTCGGCCGCCATGAAACGAACGCGATGATAATCCTTACCGCTTGAAAGCACCTCAAAAGGAACAGCTTGGTTGGTGGTCTTATCGACAAGTTCCCGGCCGTTGGGCAAATCAAACTCGACCAGTGCGCTGCGTTGCCAGTTCAAAGGATTGAAAGCAATCAGCGTTCCGCGCGGGGCGGAAATCGAAACTGCGATCGATCCCATGCTGCGTCGCAAGACGTTGTCCACAATCGACTGCGCGCGGATGGCGCGGGAATCCTTGACTTTGAGCTGCTCGACCGACTCTTCGCTGTGGGGGTTCGAGATACTCTCGTATGACGTCCATGTGTGCTCGTCCATCAGTACCATGTTTCTCCACATCCGGCGCAACTTGTCTTGGTCGGGAGCAATCCGGGAATCCACGAGTGAACTGATGGTCGAGAGTTTCTCCGCCGAAAGCGCTCTGCTTTCGTTCTTCCTCTCGATGGCTGCGTAGAAGGCATCGGAGGCAATTCCGTCTTCCCAGTAAGGCCCTCCATCGCCGCTGATGGTTGGAATGTCATTTCCAAATTGCTGGGCGATGTAAGTCATGGCCTTTTCGAACCCCGAGTATTCGAGCTTCGGATAGGCATAGATCCTGTTCCACTCCCCCACCAGCTCGGCCTGCTGAGGGAAAAGGTCCTGATTCTCCGGCTGCGTACCATACAGCAGCACCGCGTCTGATTTGTAGCCGGGGTGCTCGTACATTTGTAAAAAGACCGGCAGAGAGTCGTGCCCGGCCGCCACCTGAGGCGGCATGCCGAATAAAGTCAGCATTTGGTGATAGTGCCGCGAGTACCACATTAAAACCTTTGATCCGTCTGGTCCCTGCCACCAGAAGGGGGTTCTTTCATTCAGGTGTCCGAGCAAAAGAATTGGGCCTCGGTAGTTATCGCTGGCTGCCACAAAGTATTTCAAGCCGGCCGCCGCGAGGACAGAGGCATATGACCATGTGTAAGAGGGCACATCGGTGATAGACGCGTAATCAAACGGGGTTCCGTGCTTGCGGCTGAATTGGTAGCTGGGATACAAGGAATGGATCAGTGTTTCTGCGGTCGGGAAGCCTGTCAGCAGGCTGGCATACTGAGCGGGTATGAAGATTTTGCGGTCCGTTAACATTTTCTCAAGCTTTTCTTTATCCGCCGCTGTGCGCCCGTCCAGAAACTGCTGGATTTCCCAATAGCCGTCCACGCTGTAACGAAAGTCCGGATGTTTCCGGATCAGGTCCATCGCCTCATCGAGCACGCGGGCATGGACCTCTGCCACCTTTGCCTGATAGTCGGTATAGCCAAGGTCCAGGTGCTCGTTGGGGACGACGAAAAATGTCCACTTCTTTCCGGGTCTCAATTCCTGAGCAAAGCTTTGCCGTCGGCCGTTGATCGTGACGGTTACCTTTCCCTGCGTGGCGTTTTTAAGCTCCGGAACGGCAAACTGAGCTTTCTGTTCGCCAAAGGCCCTCTCTGCCGAGATAGCTTGCCTGAACGTTTTCCCCCCGATGTCGAGTTCGACGTTGCCGGTCCGAGGGTGATCGTTATAGCGCACGTACACGTTCACGATCTCGCGCAGTTGCCCGTCCTGGTCTTGGTAAAAAATAGTTGGAACGATGGAAGCTGTGATTCCCCGTGTCTCAAATTGGCCTGCCGGCTGTTGTTCCAGTTCAAGAGCGTCATACACGACGCCAGAGTCGCCTGCCGGGGTTCCGCCTATGGTGGGTTCGTCTCCGGCTGTTTGTTCATCACGTGCTATGAGAACGACGTTATTTGTCCCTTTCACAAGAAAATGAGCAGGAAAATCAAAGGTGATCGTGTCGGCGGAATATTCAGGGAAAAAGGCTCCGCTGATATCGCCCATGTTGTAGTTGAGTTTAGGGTGTTGATAAAAGCGACCGCTGTGGCCGTTAATTGAAACGTCAAGGGCCGAGATCCGCGGATGCTCAACCAGCAGAGCAATCTTCATCCGATACACACCGCGGGGCTTGTCGGCAAGATTGAATTGAATGCCGACGGGATGAGGCTGGTGGCCGAATGAGCCATTTGCGGATCCTGGCTGGAACGCGAACCAGTCCTTGTCCGGTACGCTCTTCCCCACGATGTAGGGCGCCACGGGAGCGGCGGCCGCTCCGCCATGGAACTCCGCAGAGGAGTGGTCGAAAGTTCCAATCTTCCACACTGGCTGCCACGCGGCCTGCGGCGCGGACGATCGGGCAAGTCCGCAAGGCGCGTCAATTATTACAAGTGCGACGCCCGCCAGCAGCATAGCGTGCAAGCGATTGGGCCACTTTATCCTCATTATCCCCTCCTGTGTCCGGTACATTTCGGTGCTGCGGATACTGTGTGGAAGGCTACCTGACGGTTAAGCCTTGGTTGATCCCGTTCCGGATTGCTGAAACGCCATTCCACCGACGGGAACCAGCAGGCCGCCCTCGACCATTACGGCAGAGCCGGTCATGAACGAAGCCAGGTCGCTGGCCAGGAACACGATTACGTGCGCCACTTCTTCCGGCTGACCCATTTTCCCCCTCAGGTGGAGGCTGTCGCAGGCTTCCAGAACCTTTTCCGGATGGCCGTCCAGATTTGCGGCCCATCGCAGCATGGGTGTATCGATTGCGCCGGGAAGGACGCAGTTCGCGCGGATATTCTGTTTTCCATAATCGAGCGCGATGCATCGCGTGAGACCCAGCAATCCATGTTTACTGACCACGTAGTGCACAGAATTGCGCTGGGCCGCCACCGACTGCACTGATCCGGTGATGACGATCGAGCCT
>JAJYJL010000636.1 GCA_021789565.1 Acidobacteriota bacterium | reverse complement strand
TCTTTGAGACCCGTGGCTTCTATCAGTTCACCAATGGCTTCACCACACAGACCGCCACTAACGACGGCACAGGCTCAGGCCTGGCAAGCTTTCTTCTGGGTCTTCCGGTCGTGAAGCAGCGCCAGGCCGGCGTACCCTCAATGGATCTACGGCAGTGGTACGGAAATGCGTATGTCGAGGATAACTGGCAGGTGACGAATGCCACCACGCTTGACGTCGGGTTGCGCTACGAGTACATGAGCGCGCTAACTGACGTGGACGAGCCGGGGGCAAACCTCATATTTCAAGGCGGCAAACTTGATGCTTTTGTGGGGGGACAGGCGGGGTCGCCGCGAGGCTTGTGGTATCCGAACGATCTCAACTTCGCGCCGCGATTCGGTTTCGCGCACACGGTTCGGCGGCTTGGAATTGTCATTCGCGGAGGATTTGGCATGTTCTATTCGCCGGTGGATATGAACAGTTGGTGCAACCAACGGCACAACGTCCCTTACGTTTGCCCCGAGACGCAGCAGAGCGACAATTACACTCCCAGCATTTCCGGATTCAACTTCGGCTCTCCCGTGATGGGCAAGACGGTGGTCAGCTTTTCAGCTCTCGATCCTCATGCGCCGCCCGAGTACATCAATCAGTGGAGTTTTACGGTTCAGAAGGCATTGCCTGGCAAGGTCGTCCTGGAATTGGGCTACCAAGGGTCGCGCGGTTATCACCTCCAGCGTGCTCACTTGATTAACAACGCGCCGCCGGGCCCCGGCGCGATCCAGCCCCGCCGCCCGTACAAGACCATTACCTTCCTCGCCGGTACTTCCTTTGCGGGTGACAACCCCGAGAACTTTGCGATTCAAAGCGACACCTTTCCGGTTTCCGCCATCAACTATTTGGAGAATACCGCCAACAGTTGGTACGACGCGGGCTGGATTGACGTCCGGAGGCAGTTTCAGAGCGGGGTGACGTTTTTGGCCAACTACACATGGTCCAAAAGCCTCACCGACGCGCCCGACTTCCGCTCCGCCATGATGCAGCCGGAGATTCCCCAGAACAATTCGGATTTGGCTGCGGAAAAAGGCCTTAACGGCATGGATGTCCCGCAACGATTCGTGGCGAGCGCGGTCTACAATCTGCCGGGTTTGGGAGGCCGGGGTCTGTTGCATGAGATGACCTCGGGCTGGAGCTTGGGCAGCATCTTTTCGATTGAGAGCGGCATGCCGTTCACCATTTCCGTTTTCGGCGACACGGCAAATGCCGGAACATTGCTCGGTCAAAATCCGATTCGCGCCAACGTCACCGGAGCGCGGCTTTTTCCCTCTGGAACCCGGACCACGGCGGAGTGGTTCAATCGTTCGGCCTTTGCCGCGCCGGCTCCTTACACGTTTGGCAACGCGGGCGTGAACACCGTCCTCGGCCCCGGGTTTGTCGATCTTGACCAGGCCATCCAACGTGAGTTTAGGATCAACGAGACGACTCGCTTTATCATCCGGGCGGAGGCCTTCAACGCCTTGAACCATAGCAACTGGGGCGAACCGAACAACTACGTGAATACGCCGCAATTCGGGTCCATTACCACAGCCCAGGGTTCCGGCCGTGAAATTCAGCTCAGCGGCCGACTTGACTTTTGATGACGGGCGGCGTTTGGCGAGCAGTTCCCTTCAAGCGCAGCTCGCCACCGAGAGCGGGCCGCTTTCCTTGAAAGCGGACGGGTACCACCACGAGGCTTGAGAGAGAGTTGTCAGGTCTTCGGCTTGCGCGCCACGCTTCTTCAAAGGAGGAAATTCATCATGGCTTGGATCAAAACCATTCCGACGGCTGAAGCGGACGAGGCTTTGCGCCGCGCTATGGAATCCCAAAGGAAGCTTTATCCCGTTGAATACGCTACGCCCGTTCATCCCACGGAGGGCGGCGGCGCGCAGATTGTTGAGTCGCACAGCCTGATTCCGGACGCGTTGTACCATGCGTTTTCGACGTTCGGCGTTTTGATGTCGCCGAAATTGCCGCTCAGCCGCCGCCAGCACGAGATCATCACGACGATGGTCTCCGTGACCAATCGCTGCCATTATTGAATCGAATCGCACGCAGAGTTTCTGCGTCGAGTCACGCTGGATGAAAAGTTTGTCGCGGCGCTCGAGACCGATTACACGAAGGCCGCCCTCACGGAGGCCGAGCGCGTGATGGTGGATTATGTGGTCCAACTCACGAAAGATGCGACCCGGATAAGCCGCGCGAATCATGAGCGCCTGCGCAAGGCCGGGTTCGATGACGTGGCCATCCTTCAAATCACCCTCATCGCTTCCTGGTTCAATTACATCAACCGCGTTGCGGACGCGCTGGGCGTGGGTCGCGAGGGGTAAGGGGACGCGTATTCGAAGCCGGTCAACTGAGGACATCCCGTCTGCCCGATAATTTGAGCGAACCGAACTCCCGGCTTGAACGGAGTCCGTCGCCTGCCATCGAGCCTCAAGAAAACCGGCTCATACGCCAGCTCGGGTTCGGCTCCGCAGCGGCCGCGGCCGCGGGCGAAGCAATCGGCGTTGGTATTTTTCTGACACCCGCTGGAATGGCGCGGCAATTGGGATCTCCTTTCTGGTTTCTGATTGTCTGGCTCGTCATGGGTTTGATGGCGGTGGCGGGCGCGCTCTGCTTCGGCGGCCTTGTGGCCCGCTACCCGGAGGCCGGCGGGAGCTATGTTTATCTGCGAGAAGCATATGGTCCGAGGGCGGCGTTCCTCTATGGCTGGATGCAGCTTCTCGTTCTCGATCCCGGCGTGACCGCATCGCTTGCTGTCGGTCTCGCTGCCTACGCGGCGGTCATCATTCCAATGACAATCCTCGGGCAAAAAGTCTTAGGCGTGCTTGTCATTATCGTGCTAGCCGCCGTCAACATTTGCGGAGCCCGGCTTGGCGCAGCGTTCCTGCAAACGCTCACGTGGCTGAAGATCGGCGCGCTGGCGCTCCTCCCCATCTGGGCGATTGCATTGGGGCTGGGAAATTGGTCGCATTTCAGCCCGTTCGTCGCTCAGCGGGCAGGTTCCACACCGCTCATTCCCGCTCTTGCCGCAAGCTCGATCGCGGCCTTCTATTCTTTCGGAGGCTGGTGGGAAGCCGCAAAGATTGCGGGTGAAGTTCGCGACCCGGAGCGCATCATGCCGCGCGCGCTGACCATCGGCGTGGCGGCGGTTACCTTGATTTACATTCTTGTCAGCGGAGTCTTCATCTATCTTGTGCCTATCCAGGACATTACATCGGGTGAGACATTCATGGCCCAGGCGGGACGGCAACTCTTCGGCGCGGCCGGCAGCGGAATCATGGTTGCGCTCGTCATCTTGTGCGTGCTGGGGAGCCTGGCGGCCCTTCTTATCCTTTCGCCGCGCGTTTATTACGCAATGGCGGCAGACGGCCTTTTCTTTCACCAAGTGGCCCAAATTCACCCGCGATTTCAAACCCCTGCGCGCGCCATTGCCATCCAGGCGATCCTGGCTTCGCTGCTTGTCGCTCTGGGCACTTTCAGCGAAATCGTAGCGTATTTCATATTTGTCGCCGTCATCTTTCTTGGCCTGACCGTCGCCGGGACCATCCGGTTGAAAGCACGAACCAACGGCGAATCGGCTGTTCGCATCCCAGGCTATCCATTCACGCCTCTGCTATTCCTCATCCTCGTCGCGGGCTTGCTCTTTTTGCTCGCGTTTCATAATCCCTTTCAGGCCTTCCTGGGAGTCGCTGTGGTTCTCATGGGCATTCCTGCATTCCGGCTTGTGCCAAGAAGAGAGCACCCCGCCGAACGTGAAACGATTGGATGACGGCTTAACCGAGACCTGCCCCGAAATTTGCGGGAAGCTTCGTCCCGCCTTGCGGGAAAGCGATGAGGGGCGCCGGCGATCTGAGGCGAAGGGGTGACCTGCCCCCGTTATCTGTACCAATCATAATGTGAGTTCCGGGGAGAATGAGCGGTCCCCAGAGATGTCGAGTACGAAGAACCACCGCGTGGGCGCGTCGTTTATGACAAGCCGCGCGAACGCTTCCTGCTCACACACCGACCGCTGCATCCTGGACAGGAAGTCCGTAGCAAGACAAATACTGTCCGCTCTCTTTCTTCCAGCCGACCGAACGACAACCTCTACTGACCCGCATTATCGCTGTTCCAACTGTCTCAAACGTGACCATGCCCCCACAAACCAGGCTGCGTCCAGTAATACAGAGTCATTTTGTTGAACGCAGCGCAGCGCCGACAGAGTTGGGTATTCGCAGGTCCGCCACAACGATTGCGTGATCGCTCCCAGCTAGGCGCGAGTCCGTATAGAGGTATTTTGCACGCGTCACGCGAACCTCCTTAGTGGCGTAAATGAAATCATACCTGCAGGGAATCGCGCTGCTACCGTGCCCCCGCTTAAAAGAAACCGCGAGCGGACTGCCGCTCGGGGTGCTTGGCCTCGAGTCGCGATTTTCTAC
Organism: Acidobacteriota bacterium; assembly: GCA_021789565.1. The sequence goes on along the minus strand of JAJYJL010000636.1, from coordinate 1,212 downwards.
AGGGCAAGAGCGAAAAGCGTCCTCGAGCCCATGCAGTCGTTTAGAAGCGGCCCCAAGCAACTCGGCAGCGCCGTCACGGAACCATTTATTCTTGGTAATGTCAGAGTAGTCTTCTTTGGGCTCATTTGCATCAATCCCAAATATAATTGTTGATTTTCGCTCACTTCCGGCCGGGATTTTCTCCTTTGTCGCCAGCCAATGCGCAATGCCGTAGAGGTGCAGAACTTTTTCTTTGAGATGGCTCACCCCCGGTGGAATATGGAAACTGCAAGCCGTCAAGCTCCCCTCGGGGTGGCACACTTTCACCGCGAGAGTTTGCTCAGGGAAAGGAAGTTTGTCTAGAACCGCAGAAGAAGTGAGCGTGAATGGTCGTTTTCCGAAGACCGAGCAACCGCGTCTGCGGTCCTTGGAGTCGCCACGCCTGGGCGGCCACAGGTCGAGAGAGAAAGAAGCCGAGTCGAAGTAACCGCTTTGACAAAGACTTGAGTGAAATTTGGGATTGACCTCTTGCAGCGCAAGGAGTTGGGGATTCTCCCTCGCAATCAGGTTTAGCATTTTTTTTGTTTTTTCGAGATCGGAAATGTCCCTGACATTCCAAGATGCAAATGTGAAGTGCATTGAGACGCCTGTGCCTATTCTTTTCATTTCTTAACAACTCCTTTTCATTTCTTAACAACGAATCGGACCGGAGGCCGACGGTTCCTTGGCGCCAATAAGACCAGGTTAATGATTTCGAATACCAATCCTGCGTCACGGGAGTTGTCTGTCTGGCCGTATTGCTTAGGGTTGCGATTGACGACTACCTCGCGGGCCACGTGCCGAATCCCGAGTTTCTCGAAACGGACCACATAAATACAAAAGCCAGTCCAACTCCTGTGCAAGTAAAGCCGCTCGTCCTTGAAATAGGCGAACCATTTCTCATCCATGTCTTGCGGGATCAATCCGAGCCTGATACGCCGCATCTGCGCACTTGAGTATTCTCGCTCAAACTGAAGCGCAACATGTGCTGCGGGCATATCAGCAGTTTTCCAATCGCTCCGCTTTGCTCGTGGTATTGCGTTCGACATTGGTGATTCGCGCCCTGGCCCGAACCTGATCCGAACCTGAGCCAATGGCACCAATCGTACGCCTGGCGGGTTAAGGTCCGCAACCGTAAGCACCCTCAAGGGATGACCTTCCTTGTCATAGGCCCCAGTTATTCTTGATCGTACA
>JAJYJL010000635.1 GCA_021789565.1 Acidobacteriota bacterium | reverse complement strand
AACCTTATAGATGCGCTACCCGCTTGGAGGGCCAAGCCTGACAGCGAGGTGGACAGGAAGCGGATTACGAACCACGTTGGCAATATAGCAGTCGGACTCTACTTCTGAGCATTTCCGCGTAACGGCGGGCGCAACGTTAAGGGGAGCCTCCATGAATCTCCCGTTTACCAAGCTCGCCAGGACGTACTCGCCGGGGCGGAGTTTCAGGCTAATCCGGCCCTGCCGGTCGGTGGTATCCACGCTGAACGTATTGTCCTCCATCGTCCCAACCCTCTTACGAACCACGACGGGCCGCTCAGCAATCGCCATACCATCAGGGTCCTTCACCCGAACATCTACCTTTATTGCCCCGGGGTCGAACATTACGTCAACAACAGGCCTTACGCGCAGGGTCAAGGTAACGGCAGGCACACCTTCCTCGAACTCGGTCGTCTTGTCGAAGAACATTCGGCGGGGGTCCACTGCGGTCACGACGCACACCTTGCAGCCCAACTTCGGTAGAGTGGCCCTCCCCCTCTGGTCGGTCACAAGCGCGACCGAGTCACCCTGCCAGCCAGGATTGACGAGCACGACAGCATCGGCATACGGTGTCCCGCTCGCGTCCAACACGCGAACAACCGTTGGTTCGTCCGGTCGTCCGCTGGAGATGGCCACGCCGGACATCGCCAGAGCGACCAGAGAAAATAGGAGTAATTGCATTTTGCTCATCAGCCATTCTCCTCCTGTGCGTTTGAGACGCACGCGGAAACCAACAAAGCGACGAGGCGATCTCGCCCTATTTGCACCCCGCAACGTGAAGGTTGTTCTGCGTGCAGAGAGCGTGTCTGGCGGGGCTTCTCTGCCAATTCTGGTTCCCGGATCCCAGGATCGCCTGAACTGCGGCCCTTGCTGCCTTTGTAGATTCGTCTGGCTTCTCCCTCATAATTGCCTCGGCTCCTTTTTGCGCCGCCCCGGTTATTGGGGTTGGCTTATCTCCCGCATGCATCGCATTATTGCCCGCCTGCAGGCTGCTGGCCCCAGCCACCAAGCCAGCCTCGGCGTGCTCCAACTCGTGACCGGTGGTTATGGCAGGGGCTATTTTCCCAGGTGCCATCTGGGCGCCGCTAAAGAGGTCACTGTCCGTTCCTACGGTCACTTGAACCCCTAGGACTGCATTCTCTCCCGAAACTCCGAGTGGCGTGGAAATTCCGGCCGTGCCCGTCGTTGCAGTGTTCAGCTCGCCGCGGCCAAGAATCACTGCCCGGCTTGAACCTGCTATGCTTTCAACGAGCGCCCTACCGCCAGGTCGGCGATAAAGGTCCGCAAGGGCGTTCTCGAAAAAGCCCTCATCACCAGCACCAACAACGAAATACAACCCGCTGGGGTCATTGCGGCTTGTCGGATTGTTTCCGACGTAGGCATACATATTCCACGTCTGCGGGTTGGCAAGGCTGACCACCTTCGTGCCGCCGGGGTCGGGGGTCATCCAGCGGCCGAGGCCGTCGCTGTATTCGCGCCTGGCTGAAGGCATCAACGGGTCGTTGACCTGCCAATCCATCCCCGCGAACACCGCCGACTGGCGCGTGCCCGTCTGCTGCCACGCCTGCCCCCAGGGACCATTAACCACGTCCCATTGCACGGCCCCGGCGGGGCCCCTTCAAAAGAAAATTCCCTCTTGAAATTCAAGAGAGAATCTACTCGCTAAAAGTCGCGATGCGCGACCCGCAACCCGAACCAACCTGTCAGTGGGGGAGCATGGTCAGCTTCTTCGCTTTCAAATCAAACTCCAATTTCGCAGTGGTTCGCTTGTCTTCATTCATATCCTTATACGTGATCACAATGTCAAAAATCTCTCCTTGCACGTCGGCCGGGCAGTTGTGCAAAAATGCCCAAAATGCTGCGTTGTCCAGATCCCTCCTCTTGATCCCATCGTCAATTTCATGTACGAGATTCTCAGGATGACCATCAGCACGAAGAACCTCTTGCCCATCAAAACGCATGGTATAATTACCACTCATCGATTTTAAAGGTTCGACGCGTACATAGGTGGCTGGTCGTTTGCCGCAATTTATCAGCCTGAAAACACGTTCGCTGGGCTTGGACTTCCCAGCAAAATCAGCGTTTGGCACGAGTCCAAAGATTATCTTGGGCTCTTCATCATTCAGCTTCGCTTCGGCCCCTATGCGCGCTTTGTGTTCCTTAGACCATGCTCCGTAGACCGCACACGCCAGAAAAAAACCAGTACGACAACGTAAGCGGTTTTGGGGATGTGCGCCTTCCATACCCCTTGGGCCAGCCCCATTCCAACCAACACAAGAGATCCTGTTATGAGAGCACGAGCCTGCCTCCTAACCGCATCAAGCCATTCGAGAAATGAATGCAATGACATGCAACGGATTCTATCACCACGAAATCAAGATACAAGCGCGGACCTCCGGGGTTGAGGTCCGCGGTTCTTCTCGACCACCCTCATCAATCGCCGGCGTTCCGAGCTGGTAGCCACGAACAACGCTATCTTGTCCGTGGGTATTTTCCCTTGCAAAGAACCCACTCCACCTGCCAGCCGAAGGCGGCCAAAAATCTTCTTTCTAGCGTGACGGGTTTTGCATTCAACTTCCGCTCTAGAGGTTGAGGGCGGCAAGAGAATTTAAGCCGCCAGGAAGCGGAAATTGGAGTTGGGAGCTAAAACACCCAGACCGCCCGCGGCAAAAAGAATCTTGGAGGTGTGTATGAAACCGATTCGAAGCATGGCGATCCTGATGGGCGTTGGCCTGGCGCTTCTGGCCTCCGGCGCATCCAGAGCGAGGGCGCAGGCACTGACAACCACCGCGTTCAGCGGGACGTTTACCCTGCCCTTTGAAGTCCAGTGGGCGAACATGACACTGCCGGCAGGGGAATACACGCTGAACTATGGCCACCAGAACTCCGCCTCGGCGTACCTGGTGGAAGTTGCCGGGAAGGATAAAGGTAGCCCCCACGGCGTGATTCTTGCGCGCGGACGCTCAACTGCTTCGGCATCCGGGGATGCCCTGGTTTGCATTCGCGACGGAAACAAAAGAAAGGATATGTGCGGCCCCTTGAACTCTCAGCGATCGGCAAAGCCGCAGAGTTTGCGCTGCCGCACGGCGTGGAAGTGGAAAGCAGTTGATCCAAACGGCTCAGAACAGCGGCGGAAGTGTGCACTTTGCCGAAGTACGCATCAGCGTTGAGCGGGTGCCAATCAAACTGAGTGCGAAGTAGAAGTGAGACGGCAGGATTGTTTCGCGGGGACGGGCCAGGCCCAGGGCATTGCCGCAGGCCACGGCTCGCACTTTTTTTTTGGCGGTTGCATTGGGCACCCCGAGAGCGTTTCACGCTCTTGTCAGGGATAACCAGACCCCTGATGGAGGTTTGCCCGGCGGGCCGATACAATAGGCTTCATTTCTAGGCTACATAAGACGCATACCCTGCTCCGGATGGGACGTTTGGGATTTTCGAGACGAAAATTGCCAATTTTATAAGTTCAACAAATACAACGACTTATAGGTTTTACAATCTTCTGAAAAACATTTCTTCCTGAATTTGTGTTCCATTCTCGCACAGTGGGTAACTATTACGTTTCCATCAATCGAGCGCGCAATTGGTAACTTTGGATCTTTGTTCAGGAGCGCCAGGCGGCGCCGTTCGGGAACTCATACTGGTCGAGCGACTCCGCCTTCATAGTGATGCTGTACCCCGGAGCAGACGGCGGCATGTAGCGTCCATTCTTTATCACCACGGGGTCAAGGAAGTGCTCGTGCAGGTGGTCAACGTATTCCAGGATGCGGTTCTCAAGCGACGCACCGATGGCTATGTAATCGAAGATCGCAAGGTGCTGCACGTACTCGCACAGGCCCACTCCGCCGGCGTGCGGGCACACCGGCACTCCGAACTTTGCCGCCATGAGAAGAATGGCCAGGATCTCGTTGATGCCACCCACGCGGCAACTGTCAATCTGGCAGAAGCTGATGGCGTTGCTCTGGAAAAGCTGCTTGAAGATCACGCGGTTCTGGCACTGCTCGCCGGTGGCAACGCCGATGGGCGCAACGGCGCGGGCTATGCTGGCATGGCCCAGCACGTCGTCGGGACTCGTGGGTTCTTCAATCCACCAGGGATTGAACTTTGCCAGCACCTTCATGTTGGCGACGGCTTCGTCAACGCCCCACACCTGATTGGCGTCCATCATCAGTTTCCGATCCCACCCGATCTCTTCGCGGATCAGCGTTGCGCGGCGCACGTCGTCGTCGAGGTTGGCTCCTACTTTCATCTTGAAGTGCGTCCACCCCTGCGCGATGGCCTCGCGGCAGAGGTGACGCAACTTCTCCTCCGTGTAGCCGAGCCATGCCGCAGAAGTCGTGTACGCCGGGAAACCATGCTCCAGCATCTCCGCTTCGCGCGCGGCGCGCGTAGGCAGGTTCCTGCGCAGGATTTCGAGCGCTTCTTCCGGCGTAAGCGCGTCGGTGATGTAGCGGAAGTCGACAGTGGAGACAAGCTGCTCCGGCGTCATGTCCAGCAGGAGCCTCCACACCGGTTTCCGTTCCGACTTGGCATAAAGGTCCCACACGGCATTGACCAGAGCGCCCGTGGCCAGGTGAATGGCGCCCTTCTCCGGGCCGATCCAACGCAGTTGCCCGTCACTCGTAATTTGTCGCCAGAAGGTCTTCATATCGGAAGTGATCGATTCCAGCCTGCGGCCCACTGTCAGCGGCTTTAAGGCGTTGATCGCCGCCACTACAACTTCCGTTCCTCTGCCGCAGGTGAAGGTAAGGCCGTGGCCTTCCAGTCCGTCGGGACTGTCGGTTTTCAGCACCACGTAGGCAGCGGAATAATCAGGCGCCGTGTGCATGGCGTCCGATCCGTCAAGCGACCGCGAGGTCGGGAAGCGAATATCGCGGGCAACAACGTCGGTAATGGTCATCTAACAATCTCCTCGTTCTGAATGTCTGGAAAGCGGAGGTCCAGTCCAAGGAATTTAAACCCTCGCGCCGGGAAGTGCAACGCCCGAATACGCCAGCCCGAAAATTTGCATCCAAATGGTTTTGCCTCTGGCTTGAATGAGCAGGCCGACATCAGCGATGATAATCTAAGTATCGTTGGGAAGGGTTTGCCCGGGGGCATTATAAACATACGTTCTGATACCGATTGATCTCAAGCGCAGACGGGCCTGCCGAACATTCCGGGAAGGGACACAGCTTTCCGGAAACGGCCCAGGATGGAATGATGAATACAGGAAGTGATTTCCAGGGAGTTAATTTCGGTTACGTTCTGGAGTTATACGAAAGATATCTCTCGAATCCCAATTCCGTCGATTCAAGCACGCGCGCCTACTTTGAACACTGGTCCCCGCCTGAAGAGATTCGACCTGCCGCTGAAGGCCTTTCCGCCAGCCAGATCGACAAGATTGTCGGCGCAGTGAATCTGGCAGAATCAATCCGCAAATTCGGGCACATGGACGCCCATGTTGATCCGCTTGGCAGCGAACCCCTCGGGGATTATTCTCTGCGCGCGGAATCTCATGGAATCAGCGAAGATGACTTGCGCCGTCTTCCCGCCAGCCTGATTGTTGGCCCCATCGCCGCAGGCAAGAGCAGCGCATTTGAAGTCGTCCAGGCACTGCGCAACATCTACTCTTCCTCCACCGGATACGATTAC
>JAJYJL010000634.1 GCA_021789565.1 Acidobacteriota bacterium | reverse complement strand
AGAAGTTCCGATTCGGGATTCGAACTCCAAACCGCTGGTTTCGACCGCCACTCCCCTGCATCGTCAAACCAATCCGAAGATCCGTCATCGTCGTCTCTCTGGGTCTGGCTTCGACCAGGCAATTCTTTAGGCCGTCGCGCCGCCTGCTTCCTGGCCTGGTTGAGCAAGATGCCGAAGAGCCAAGTTTTGACGGAAGAGCGACGTTTGAATTTCCTGGTCGCCTTGACGAAGGCCAGCCAGGTCTCTTGCACAACTTCTTCCGCCAATATGCGGTCCCCCATGAATGCCTGCGCCATTTTAAGCATCCCGAGTTCGTAACGAGCCACCAATTCCGAAAACGCAGACTCATCGCCTGCGCATATCGCCTCCAGCAGCGTGTCGTCGTCCCGCATATCGCGTGGATTCGTCATGATTGGAGAATTTTCCGTCGCAACGACCATCCCTCCTGCTATCAATGAGATGCTATTACAAACCCGGAAACCACGTCCACACTTCGTCTTTCAACGCAAAAAATTCTGCCGCGTCAATTTAACGTTTGAGGGGGGTAAAGGTACTAATACAGTAGAGCCCTGATTCAGGGCTCAGGGAACGGGCTGATACTCAGGGCTGCCGCAGTGCTACGACGGCACTCATCCATCGGCGCTATTCGTTCGCGCTGACTTCTCATTCTCTCCTGCGCTCCCTCGGTCCCAATTCCTTGCAAATGAGATTCCCCGTTAAGTGTGTCCTCGGACGCACAGGGGGAGGTCTGTCTCGAAGGAGGGGATTCCCTTGGGTAGCATTCCGCAGTTACTTGAACAGACTCGGCACCCAGACCTGGCCCCTCGCGATGCGCAACAGGCACGGCGGAGAGGAGCGCGGAAGCCCGATCTCGACAAAATCCTCAAAGCTGGAGCGGCGGGTGGACCATCGAGACTTCGTAAGGCCATTGAGCGTATCCGGCGGCGGGACCCTAATTTGGGTGAGGGGGAAATCCTAAAACGGACAGCGGAGTTAAAACTGACCAATTGGCATCGCCCATGGGCTCCGGAGGAGAAGAATTACATCCTTGAGCATGCCCGCGAATTCTCGGTCGTCGAGATGGCACGAAACCTGGGGCGGACGCCACAGGCAGTGTATCAAATGCTCTGGAGGAACAAAGAAAGCGCACGGGTCCGGGACGGGTACACGCAGCGGGATCTCGCTCAGATATTTCATGTGGCGCCAAAGAAAGTGCGCGAGTGGGTCAGGCTCGGCTGGCTCACGCCTTGCCAAGGGCGTATCAAAGATCGCGGCCTCAATCGCTTTCTCGAAGAACACCGCGACGCGGTTGATGCCGCACGAATTGATAAGGAGTACCGCCTTTGGTTTCTCGACGCAGGTCTGCGGCACGATGGAACTCATCACGCCGAAGCGGCGCGGCCGCCGGAGCAGAATTTGAAGGAGCGTGTCGAGCCCGCGACGCAGGCGCCAAGCAGTCAATCCTAAAGAATACGGGGGCCTCTGGCGGGTGAACGAACTTTGTCGCCTTTCGGGAGAGCGTTTCTTTCAAACCCCCTCGTTAACGGAGCTGCCCACAGTGACACAAGCAAATACCGAAGGAGACTGGCATCCGAGCCGGCTCGAGCGGCAAGTCTCAGAAATTGCACGCTCCGATGCGGAACGAGAAGCCGCACGAATCCCTTGGCCGGTCTTGCACGAGGCTTGCGAAAAGTACATCGCTTGGGAAGCCTTCTCCCTTTGGGTGAATTTCATCGAGCGTACCGAGGGAGGGCTTCCGGAATGGGGTGCCAAGATGATAGCTAGACGTCGTCCGGATTTCCTTGCGCCACCACTCATCCCCCGATGTGGTGGTTTACGAGGAAGCACAGCTTGAAGGAATATGTGTCCCCCCGATGCGACCGCAAGGTACATGGCAATTCGTTCCACCGCCATCTGAAACGCTGCCGCGGCAAATCAGATCTCTGCACTCGAAGCCTGAACTGAAGGAATCGGTCAGTTAGTCGCCACTGGCATCGGCGCGCTCGCCCGGCGTCTTTCCAAATCACCCATCGGGATTAAGGACAGGAGAACTCGATATTATAGTGACCGACTTTGCCCCACGGGTGAGCGCTACATACAATTCCTTTTTTGAGAGTGAATCAGCTTCCAGTACGATGGCGTGATCAAATTCAAGACCTTTCACAAGAAGGGTGGTGCCAATTAGTTTCCTGCGCACGATGGGGCGGCCCTTGTAACGGAACTCACCTTGGTACTCTTCGGCCGCTTCGCTCAGGGCCAGCTCCGGATGGAGAGCCTGCTTTCGTAGAACACCCACTACCCTATTGAAGAGGTCGGCGCGTACAGTTTTCACATCATTTCCACCTCTGATTGCGTTTAGAAGATGGACAAGCGAACTGCTTGTGGGTTCGGCAAGGTAAGCGTTCGCCGCAGAGGCGACCGATGGGTTGAGGGTATTGTTCCGAATAACCGTGCGCTCCCCACGAGATGTCGCAGCCGGCAGGCTTGCTTTCACCGCCGTCATGCACCGCGTAGCAAATTTGACCGCTTCCTTCAGCCGCGCTCGGTTCGTCTTGCAGCCTTCGACCTTACCGACAAATGAAAAGACTGCTTTCCCTTCAATCTCCTCGATTGATGAGAATCTTCCCCCCACATTTTTTGCTAGAACATGGCACTTAGACTTGTACTGGTTATCACCCTTATGAATGGCGACTACACTCTCAGATGCGGCGCATTGAAAATACCGGCATGTATTTCCTTGAATCCGAAAAAGCTCTGATGCGGCGTTCACGGGCACGAACCTGATCCCTCCGGGCAAGTCCTTCGCCAAGTCAATCGGATTCCCGTGCTCAAGACGATCGCGGACCGTCCCCAGCCAGGTGCCAACTGCGGAAGTGCCAGCCCGGATCCACCGGTGTGGCGTTTCCAACTCGCCCAAGCGCTGAAAGGAACCGGACACGTCTGTCTCCCAGTTCACCGGCTGCTCGTTGAAATCAAAGATTCCCTGCAATGGGTCGCCTAGCAATCGACAAGGAAGATCACGTGCTAGCTTGAGAACCAGTTGATGCTGCATGGCTGAGCAATCCTGGTACTCGTCCACGTATAAGCCGGCGTAAGACACTTTAATAATCCGGCGAATGAACTCGTAGTCCAAGAGACCGGAACAGGCTTGATAAAGGGCCGGCCACTGGGCACTCGTCGGCCGGTTTATGACCCAACCGGAAGTTGTTGGGTACGAAAGGCAAAGTCTGAGTGACCAACTCGCGATCGTGTCAACGCGGTATGCTTCGCTCCGCGCCCTCAGCTCACGCAACTTGCGGCGCAGAACGTTTACTCCCGCATACGTATGAGTCAGGACGAGTTGTCTGCCAACACTAAACGAGACCGCTTGGGCGATAAGGTGTGTCTTTCCATATCCGGCAGGTGCGACGACATAGCCGGATCCTCGAGAAGCCGCCAAGACTTCGGCCAGATCAGGCACGGTCGATCCATTCCCGCATTGTGTTGAGTTTTCGGATTAGGTCGGTGTTGCGGACCGCGGTGTCATCGAGAACGGATGAAATGGCAGCAACCCATTTTTGGGCAGAGCTTTGACGCTTAAACCAGCCGCTTACTTTGGCGGCTTTTCCAAGAGCTTCACGCAGCCGATTGTCGTCTGTCCAGGCTGAAAAGTTCCTATCAAACCCCTGACCATATTGCGTTTCAACCTGATCGAGCAGACGGTCTCGGTCCCCCTGAATGCTGCATGCCAACTCAAAAGATGCGACTACGCCTAACCAGGGAAGATCTGTGAAAACACGCTGTTCAAGGCATGTGCTCCCATCCCATAAGGTCACCGAGATACCCTTGGCACGAAGGGATTCTGCATCGGCCTCAGAGAATTGATTCGGCTCGTCCGAATCAGCGAGAACACCGACACCATAGCTGAGCGCTTGAAGGTCTTCCGCAATTTCCTTGATCTTGCTTGCGCCGTTAGCATCGAAGACCGCAACACCCTGGTATGCGAGCGAGCTTTTTGACCTGGATACCCAGTAGTCGTCCAGACCACGGAGGAATCCGGCTTCTGTGGCACCTTCGCAGACTGCAACCTTCGGCGCGAGGAATGCCTCAGCACCTAGTCGGACCTTACCTTGTATTGAGTCAGCGATTGACGGCTTGTTTGCCGCAATGACATCTGTCTTTCCATCTCTGCTATGAACAATATAGAGATCATCAACCGCGAGTTCTCGCAAAACAACCGGAGAATGTGTCGTCAAAAAGTATTGGCCAGCCGTGTCCTGTTCTAGGTAGTGCAGTAGACGTGCTATCCGGTGGGGTTCAAGCCCAATTTCGACTTCGTCGAAAAGGGTTATGTGGGGCGTGCGGCTGTTATCCTTTTGAACGCCCGTGGTGAGCATGCGCTTCGAGCCAAGACCCAATTGACGCAGCGGCATTTCCCCATCATGCAACGCCAAGCCTCCAATGCGAGCGTTGACTGAGTCAGAGTCCAAGTGTGCTTTATATGATGAAGCAACATTAACGCCTAGCGATCTGGCAGTTGTCTCAGCGGTTCGAGCTACTTCGTCAAACTTAGTCAGGCACTCATCCCGGCGGGCCTCCAAAGCCGCCTTTGCAGCCCTGCCGGCTTGGGCAAGAGAAGAGGAGATGCTCTCAGCATTAGTCATTTGGTTGAGGATGGACCCTCGGGACCAAGTGAGGTGGCGATCTGAGTGCGTTCCAATCAACCCAACCGCTGCTTTGGCACGGTCATTTACTTTGAAGGGGATACCGTCATCCTCGTCGCTCCTGACCACGCGCCATATCGGCTCCAAGTCATCCTCAACTGTTAGTCGGACACGAAGGGCGTCCTCCAGTCCGTTCCCCGGCTCGTCATGTCGAACCAAGTTTGAAATGTCCCACCCGCACATGCAATGTCCGTAGCTTTCCAAGTCACGAAAGTCGTCCGGGATTGCGCCGAGAAGGCCAACAATGCGGATGGTGTTCTCAGGTTTGCACTGGTAAAAATCGGCGTCATTGAAACCTAGATTCCATTGGGGGTACAAAAGGAAGTGTAAGGCTTCAATGATTGTAGATTTGGTCGCGTCGCCCCGTCCTATCAGGCAAAAAAGGCTCTTGTCGGGAAGGGCCCAATCCATTTCGCGAATGCCGCGAAAGTTTCGAATGGATAATTGTCGTAACCGCATTCTTGAGTGCTGTCCTTTCCACTCAAAAACCGAAGGAAGCCTATGGCGGTCAGGGACCTTTCTGATCGTGGCTCTTCCGGCGCGCCATTAGGACAAAGCGCTTGGCCTGAATTATGAAGCCATCGGGATTCGCGGTCAATCAGTCAGCAGAGCAAGCATCTCTTACATGCAGGCATTCAAATTCTTGGACGGTCCGGAATGGAGTGTGAGAATAAATAGCGGGGCAACCGAGCTGTTTGACCCTGGCCAGAAGAATATTCCCGAGGAATCTTCCTGCTGCGCTGATGTGAGGAACCCGTTCCGGAACAAAGCCCATCAGCCGGGCGCAGGTAGCGTCGGCAGCGACAGGATCATCGGCCAGCACGAGCTTGCCTAGATGGCGGGGTGAACCAGCCAGGGGACCATTGCCTTCCATCGCCACGATCCCATCCGCGATGACGAAATGAATCGGAACCGTGGCGCAGATGTCGACGATGCATCGCTCAGATCGGA
>JAJYJL010000633.1 GCA_021789565.1 Acidobacteriota bacterium | reverse complement strand
TTGCCTTATCAGCGCTGCAACCAGGTGTCACTGATGTTTCGGCACCACAATCCTTTGACACGGCACGCTTCGGGCCGACGATGCATATTAACGGGACGCGATACAACAGTTCGACGGAATTTCTCGACGGCATGCAGGACATCACATTATTCCGTAATACGGGCCTCAACCTGCCACCACCCGATGCCATCCAGGAGTTCAGGATCATGCTGAATTCTGCAAGTGCCGAATACGGGAGGGTAGGCGGTGGTTTGGTGGAGGCTGTCACCAAGTCCGGAACAAAGAACCTGCATGGTACCGTGTACGAATTCCTACGGAATGACGCCCTCAATGCCCGGAACTTCTTTTCGCCTACAGTCCCTGTGAAGAAGCAGAATCAATTCGGCGTTTCGGCTGGGTACTATATCCCATTGCCGGATAGCAAGAAACTGTATCTGTTCGGCAACTTCGAAGGGCTTCGAATTCGACAGTCCTCAGTTCAGAATCTGGCGATCCTGCCGACCACCGCCGAGCGAACAGGAGTTTTCGATCACACAATTATTGATCCTACCACTGGCCTGCCTTTCGCGAACAACACGATACCGTCAGCGGATCTTAATCCAGTGGCTCTTGCAATACTGCAGAAAGTTCCAACACCCACCTCCGCCGACGGGAGCTTATTTAGTTTCGACAACGCACCGGAAAATTTGAACCAATACTTTATCCGTGGAGATTATGATATTACGTCGCGACATCGGCTGATGGTCCATGTGCACCGGTGGAAAGACGGAGACCAATTCGGACAATCCCGTTCGACCGATGTGCCCGGATGGTCACCGGGTTACCAAGAAACCCGGACATGGAACACGGAACTTTCGCTAACCTCAACTCTCAGTCCCTCGCTTTTGAACGAATTTCGCGGTGGCTATAATCAGGTGTACTCGCCGGGAGGCAACTTTAATCACTTTGACTTGAACTCCTTCGGGTCGAATTTTCCCGCCATTGGGACACCTCCATTCATTGACGTAGGGGGAGAGTTCACTCTGGAACCTCAAATTGATGGCGTCGATAAGGACCACACCTACCAGATCGCGGACACCATCACTTGGCTACACGGGCGGAACACTCTTAAGACCGGAGAACAGTACTGGCGCGAGCAGTCCACGTTCGTTTGCAACTATCTGACAGAATCGTTCACAGAATTCAATGGCACCTTCACAGGTGACCCAATTGCGGATTTCCTCTTGGGGCGTCCATCCCTTTTCCAAAGCGAGGAGCCCGTCACAAACGACGATGTAAAATCCAATCTCTTTGCGACCTTTGTTCAGGATGATTTTAAGGTAACCCCGCACTTGACACTTAATCTGGGTGTGCGCTACGAACTGCAAACGCCTTGGGCATCTCCGGAACATTTGTTCGCAACTTTGAGGCCTAACCAGCAATCTCAGAAGTTTCCGGCTGCTCCCCTGGGTATGGTGTATCCCGGAGATTCCGGAATCCCGCCCGGATTGATCCCGACGCGAGGTAATCACTTCGCGCCACGCGTTGGTTTTGCCTGGGATCCTTTCGGGGATGGCAGGACAGCTGTCCGAGGTTCATATGGGATCTATTTTGACAGTCTAATCGCGGCATCCGGGCAGTTTGCCAACTCTCAGCCTTTCCAAGTGTTCCGAAGCTTCGACGTGCCGGCGGGAGGATTGAGTGACCCATTGCAGGGTCAGCCACCCGCATTCCCAAATGCAACCACATTCATCCTGCCGGTAGCCTTGAGCTATCTCGACCCGAGTATCACAACCCCATATTTTCAACAATTCAATTTAACAGTCCAGAGGCAGTTCGGGCAGAATTGGTCGGCCCAGTTAGGGTACGTTGGAAACCTGGGACGACATTTGGTGCAACAGGAAGATTGGAATCCTGCAATTCCTGGACCAACAGCAACTCTTCAAAACATTGAACAGCGGCGAGCGTATATGCCAGGAGTCTTCACAGATGGCTTAAAGACAGTCACAGATGGCCTCTCGGCCTTCCACAGCCTTCAGACTCAGGTTGAACGTCGTTTTGCCGGAGGATTATCCATTCAGGGTTCGTACACGTGGTCCAAGAGCATTGACACAATGTCCGGAGCTGTGGAAGATGCGACGGTGTCTAATCCCTTCAATCCGCATTTCGATCGCGCCCTCTCCGACTTCAACCGTGCACATGTATTCTCCGTTTCCTATATATGGCAGATCCCGGGACTTCGCGGTTCCACATTTCTTGACCGTAAAGTCCTTGGCGGATGGGAGGTAAGCGGTATAGGAAGCTATAAGACTGGGCAACCAATTGACATTGAGACGGATCAGGACATTTTGGCCATAGGCACGTATCGTTCCTATCTCCAGCGGCCCGAACTTGTCGGTGATCCGAATCTTTCACATAGCAGTAAGGATGACTATCTCCGTCACTACTTCAATAAGGCAGCGTTCGCCTTACCTTGCAGTTTAGATTCTAACGGGAGTTGCATCCCTGGCACCGGTTACTGGGGCAATCTTGGGCGGAACGCCCTGACCGGGCCCGGATTTGCTAATTGGGATCTCGGAATCTTTAAGAACACTTCGTTGACCGAAACAGTTCAAAGCCAATTTCGTGTGGAATTCTTCAATGCGTTCAATCGGGCAAACTTCAGGAACCCGAATCCTTATATGGATAGTAGTCGGTTCGGAAGGATCACGAGCGCGTATGGAGGAAGGGAGCTACAGTTCGCTCTGAAATTGTATTTCTAATACTCCAAGGCCTGGGCGGTTAAACCCGTCCAGGCCTGCCGAGCGTGCCGAAAGAACTTAATCCCCTCTAATAAGGAAGTCCAGAGCGAGCGGCGTCCGCGGACAACAATAGGCGTGTGGTGGAAAATCATTTTGGTTGACGCTGGAATCCTTCAGTTTAAACTCACTCAATGTTGACCACTTCAACGACGCTGGTTGCTTTCAGTTTAGTCCTTGTCGCTGGCACCCTACAGGGTGCTTTTGCCCTTCCAATGAGCTACATCCAGCGTTGGCGATGGGAGAACACTTGGCTGGCTTATTCCCTGGTGGCATTTGTAATCCTCCCTGTCGGGACGGCGTTCGCGACCTCTGCATACCTGCCTCAGACAATTCATAGAGCCCCCTGGCCGTCTCTCGTGGAAACAGGGCTGTTCGGTTTTGGGTGGGGCGCGGGGTCGGTTTTCTTCGGACTAGGGATTGACCTTGCCGGGATGGCGCTAGGAATGACAGTAATGAGCGGTCTCATAGACGCATTCGGGACAATTGTCCCCTTGGCCATTCTGTCACCTCAAGTGCTTGTGCAACGTCGAGGGCATCTTATTATTTTCGCAACAGCCGTAACGGTCGTCGGCGTGGCGGTATGCGGGTACGCTGCTCATCTGCGAGGATTGGATATAGCTAGGGATTCGTCAAGCGTACTCAAGACGAAGTCGGTTCCCTTATTTCGGGCCTTGGTTGTGTGCACACTGTCCGGCATCCTTTCCGCCATGTTTAACTTTGGTTATGCGTTTTCCGACCGGGTCGTAGAGACTGCGAGGCAGGTTGGAGCAAGTGCGGACGCATCTCTCAATGTTGTCTGGGTCTTGCTCCTCTTATGCGGCGCCATACCCAACATCTTCTATTGCATCTATCTGTTGCAGCGGAATCAAACGTGGGGACTGTACATGCAGGGTTATGGTTCGCGCCCATGGGTCCTAGCTATGACAATGGGTTTCCTGTGGCTCGGCGGGGTCTTACTTTACGGCATGGCGGGCGATCGTATGGGCAATCTCGGACCATCCTTGGGCTGGGCAATTTGGAACGCTGTAATTATCCTGACGTCAACAATATGCGGGCTTGCGGTCGGCGAGTGGCGCGGTGCAAGACGACGGTCGGTCGCCGTTCTCTGGATGGGAGTGGCGATTCTGATTTTATCAATCGGCATCCTAGGTGCGGCGGGAGCAGGAGCGACTTAAAAGTGAGAGAGTCGACATATTCATTCGGCTTACGGCAACAAAGCCTTTGGAAGCACCACGATTATCTTTAGCGCCGGCCAAGATTCTGATGAAACGTCCCTCCCGTCGCGTGGATTATTTCACCTGTAACGTAGGAACCATCAGGAGATACAAAGAAGGCAACAGCTGCTGCGATATCTTCCGGTGTGGCCATCCGGCCCAAAGGCGTTGTGGACTCTATTTGCCTATAGATATCTTCAACTGTTAGACCCGAGGAAAGTGCCTTTTCCCGGATTCCCTTCTTTAGCAGCTCTGTGTCGACCGCACCGGGAGAAACGGCATTTACGGTAATTCCGTACGGTGCCAGTTCGTACATCAGGCACTTCGTTAGCCCCATGACAGCATGCTTCGAGGCTTCGTAGATGGATGAGTAGGGGGTTCCCGTCAGAATCGTCACAATATTCACAATTCGTCCCCACCGTTGTTTCTGCATCACGCGCGCTGCGGCGCGCAAGCAGAAAAATGTTCCACGGGCGTTGACATTCATTACAAAATCCCAATCCTGGTCTGTATAGTCTGTGACCGGTTTGACCAAATGGACGCCCGCATTATTGACCAGAATGTCAAGCTTGCCAAACTCTTCGACGACTGATTTGAAGACGCGGTCCACATCGGAACTGTCGCTTACATCGAGCCGCCGCGCTACAGCACGACTCCCTGACAATGACAACTCCTCCGCCGTTGCCTGAGCCAGATCCCCTTTCAGGTCGGCAACAACGACGGTTGCGCCGTCCCTTGCAAGCCGTTTTGCGATCCCTTTCCCGATTCCCTGTGCAGACCCTGTAACTAGCGAGATCCGATTTTTAAGCGGTAGCATGTCTCCCCCTATTGCTGATTCAGTGGGAACCGTAATTTGATTTCAGGAACCAGTCGTACTGGCCCCAATAGGCCCGATGGCCAGGGGGCCGGGTTTTGTTTCCAGTCGTCCGGATACGGGAATCGGTCACCGTAGGCTGCGATCAAACTCGAATAATCTGGTGGCTTCTGGCCAAGGAGGCAGTTGATCAATAGGTTCGCCACCTTGACCGTTAGCTCATTTCTACCAGGTATTAGCTTGGTCCCGATTTGTATCCGAAAGGGCGGTTGCCAAACGTCCCCCGCCATATGGCCGTTTACGGAAACTCGTGCGGCATACTTGACGGTGCCTAGCTCAAGCCAAACTGCTAGGCGATGGTCAAGCAAGGTCGGTGGAACGCGAAAATCGGTCTTGTAAGTCGCAGTGCCACAGAAGTATCGGGTCTTTGAATCTGTCGTCCAGGATCTGAGAGTAGCCATTGATTCTGAAAGATTCAGTCTAGATCCGAAATCCACCTGCCAGGGTCCAAGCACATCAACCGTCTTAACGTTCTTATCGACAACACGCTTTACCCTGCCGTGTTGAGTTTCGATGAAGTGACGGCCGCCCCCAGGAGCCTCCGCTTCAACAACTCCGTTGTTCACGACCGCACCAGGAAGGTTGCTTGCACTGACGGGCGCTGGCATCCGTGAATCCCCAAAATAGACAAGGAGTGAACGTCGCGGACCCAGATAAATCTGCAGATTCGTTCGATTCCCTGAAAACTCGTATGTTGCGGGATACGTCGCGTCACCGTTTTCGAGATTCACCGTCACCGGTTCCCGGTGATCAACTCGAAACGAGGCCCGCAAATTCTTGGGCTCCTGGCTGGTATTCA
>JAJYJL010000632.1 GCA_021789565.1 Acidobacteriota bacterium | reverse complement strand
CACTTGGATATTTCAATATTGATCCGGCAACGGGAGCTTCTCTTGTACCAGTCAATAACCTTTTTGGCCCCAGCCAATTTTCAATGAACGCCCGCATTTCCAAGACGTTTGGCTTTGGCAAAGAGATCGAAAGCGGCAATGGGGGAGGTGGTTTTCATGGCCACGGGCATGACCATGGAGGGCTCGGCGGCCGAGGGCTCAGCAGCGGCGGTGGCGGTCCCCGCTTTGGAGCCAGCAGCGATCGCCGGTTTACACTCGAGGTAGGCGTGATGTCCCACAACATTTTCAATAGAGTTACCCTTGGAACACCAATCGGCAATCTCACATCGCCACGATTTGGGCAGTCCATATCGCTTGCAGGCGGGTTCTTTGGAAACCAGTCCGCAAACCGTATGATCAACCTTTTCATGAGGTTCAGTTTCTAGTTAATCTGAGAATTAGAAAATTCTTTCCGGGCGCTCTTATCTAATGAGGTAAGACTCACTTTTTCAGTCACTGGCTGACCGGGTGCGGAAGATCTTTTCTCCGCGCCTAGCCGGACGCAATGGCCGCTTAATTTTCACACGCCTGCTTCATTAACGTGCCCCATTCAAATCAGGCCCGCGGTTTTGTTCTACAATAGCTCCTGCAAGTGAATGAATCTGAAGGGTTGTCACAAGAAGACGCGGAGGTATATAATTTCGCTTTGTGAGAGCCCGTAATGAAGATTTTGGTTTATGCCCTCCTGGGGCTCATCATAGGCGTATCAGATGCATTCCCATCAGTCGACACCCGAAAGGGTCCTGAGCAGAAACCGGGTGAGGCCGCCCCGCTCGCACGAGCTACAGAAGAGTTCAAGGTCCTGACGGGAAAATGGGGGATGCGGCCAGAGAGTCCTGCCTCTGCGCAAAGGCACTTCGGCCCGAAGATGCTTTGGCATGGCCGTGTTTACGAGTATTTCCGCAACGATTCACTCGACGCGATACCGCACGAGGTCAATCAAAACGGCGGAACGAAATCCCCCCTGCACCGGAACCAGTTTGGATTCAATGTTTCCGGACCGGTCATCATTCCACACCTGGTCACAAATCCCCAGAACACCTTTTTCACGCTGTCGTACGAAGGCGTCCGTGAGACGATATCACGGGCCTCGTTGCATACCATTCCCACGGCATCCCAACGTAACGGAGACTTCTCAAAAACGGTGGACCAGGCCGGGAACCCTCGAATCATTTACGATCAGGAAACCACCAGTCTCAATCCTGTTTACGCCCCGACTCTCCCAGTATCTACCAGCAACCTCCAGTATCTGCGGTCGCCATTTCTTGGAAATATAATCCCTTCCGGTCGTCTGGCCCCGAACGTTCAGCAAGCGCTGTCCTACTATCCATTGCCCAACACCGATGTGGGCCCATTCTTTGAGAACAACTATTTTGTCAACGCCCCGCAGTACGACACGGCAGACGGAATTATCGCCAGGGTTGATCAGTCCATTGGCAGCCGGCAACGGCTGAGCTTCCAGACAGCCATCTCAAATGGGTTCGTCAGTGCTCCGAAGTTTTTCCCTAACTTCGCGAGCCCCACAGCTCCGGACCAGCATTATTCACGTTGGCGGGCAGAAGTCAGCGACGTTTTCACGGCCACCACAAGAACTGTTAACGCAGTTCACTTAACTGTCGAATCCGACGTAGTACAGGCCGGGACGAGTGCGCAAACTCCCTTCCCTGTCTACCGGCTTATGAGCAATTATCTTTCAATGGGTACAGGATTCCCCAATTCGCGTAATGCCCGCAATACCGTGGAAGTCGAAGATTCGATTTCTACCCAACAGCGAAAACACTCACTCAGGCTGGCATTTCAGGCCGACCAATACCAGTTAAACTCTTTTACTCCCCAATACCCATCTGGCTACTTTCAGTTCTCCACAGGTTTGAGCAGCCTGCCCGGCATCGTCAATACGGGCGATCCGTTTGCGAGTTTTATTCTTGGGCTGCCGCAATATGTCGAACGCACGGTCATCACCTCGCCTTCATATTTCCGCAACTCCTATCAGTCCCTGTCGGGAGGTGACAAATACCAGCTCTCAAGAAATCTTACAGTGAGCCTCGACCTCAATTTCAAACGGCATACGTCACGGGTGGAAAAATACAATCGCCAGAGCACGATAGATCCGGCCGTTCTTGACCCCGCAACGCTCCTGATGGGAGCACTTGTCTTTGCCGGCAAGAACAGAATCCCGCGTGGCCTGCGGCCATCCAGCGTTAATCTCGACTATTCGATGGGGCTGGCATGGAATCCGCATGGCGACTCCAAAACCGGCGTTCGAGCGTCTTTCGACCACTCGCATGGTCACATGCCAATCTATAACGGCCAGTGGGGAACGCAAGGATTCAACGCCCGCCAGACATTCATCTCCGCCAACAGCCAATTGACCCCTGCGATTAACTTCGAAAATGGTATCCCTCCATTAGCCACGCCACTGCCGGACCTCAGCCCGTCTGCGGCTGACAATACTGTCGCCGATTATATGGATTTGACCAGCCGCGTTCCGGTCTATCAATCGGCTTCATTGTCGGTTGAGCGCCAGATCCCCTTTTCGATGGTGGTGACGGTAGGAACAAATTACAGTGCGGCCAGAGAACTTCTGGTAGGTGACGGAACCACCAGTCCCAATGCGATCAATCCGCGTTATCTGAGCTACCGCGACGCGCTTTACAACCAGGCGTTCCGGCTTTCACTTCAGCCGTATCCGCAGTTCACCGCTTTCGAGCTTTACGGCCTTTACCCTGCCGGTCGGTACCACCGGAATGCAGGATACGTACAAGTGGAAAAACGTGAGACGGACGGCCTTTCTTTCACCGCCACCTATGAATACTCAAGGCAGTTTGACAACTATTCAGGCCCGTACGGGAACCAGGATTTGATCAACCTGAGGAATGACTGGTCGGCCACATTCTATAACACGCCTCAGTACTTACAGCTCAGCTATATTTATGATCTGCCAATTGGGCCCGGTAAACCACTCCTGGATGTCGTCGGGTGGGGGCGGCCGATTATTAGCGGCTGGTCAATCAGTGGCATGGCGTACTGGAATGACGGGCACCCGCTTGCGATGCGGCCCGAATTCAACAACACTGGCGACCTGCTCTCGACCCTCTATGTTGACGTCGTTCCCGGCGTGGATCCGCATGTGTCCAATCCGGGGCCTGCCCAATGGTTTAATCCTGATGCCTTCGCCCAGCCGTCGGATTTCACCATGGGTAACAGCCCCAGGACAATCTCGACTTTGCTGGGGCCGGGCTATAACCGTCTGGACATCAGTCTGGATAAGCGCATGCCGGTTGGAAGCACTTCGCTCGACTTTAACTTTACGGCGTTTAACTTCCTGAACCACGCGAATTGGAATTATCCCGACACGACCATTGGTCCCGCCAGCGCGCCCAACATCGACGCGGGCAGGATCATCGGTTCAAAGGGCGGTCGCGTCATCCAACTGGGTCTGATTTTGAGCTTCTGATGCAAAAAGTTGTCTTATCCTTTTCAATCGCTTTCCTGGCCGTTACTAGTGCGACTTTCGCGCAAACACGGTCACCCGACTTCTCGATCCCCGTCCACGTTCAAAAAAGCGATTGCTCGGGCATCCCAAGATTCAAGCCAACGCTCAATGGCAGACCGGTTCCGGTCAGTGGCGAACTGGATCCCAAGAGTGACCAGGTAATCCTGATCGTGTTTGATCTCACCGCCGACCTATCGAGCATCGAAGACGCCAAACAGGCGTTGACTGCGAACATTTCCAAGCTGCCATCAAACGCCTGGGTTGGCGTGCTTCGCTCGCAGGATGGATTGCACGTCCTTGCCGACCCGACTCCTGACCGCCAGAAGGTGATAGATGTCATTCAGTCGCTGGCCAGCAGCGGAACACCGGGGTTGCTGGAAACCATCCGTCCGGCGCTTTCGCTGGCTGATGCGATGATTAGAAAGTCGCCGGTACGGGTCTCGGTGCTCTACATAACTGACGGAAGCATCTATCGCTACCGTGAAGACTACACCGACCCAGTCATCAACCCCAGCGATACACATGACCTCAGCCGGCGCTTTCGCGACGTTTTGGTAAATGAGAAAATATCCAAACTGGAAAGGCATATCAGTTCGCTCGAAGCCCCGTTGTTTGTTGTTCAACTCCATTACCGTCAGAACGACCTCGATCAAGCCTATCAAAACGGGTTGGAATCCCTGACTACCACAACGGGTGGGGAAGCTGCGACGTGCCATACGCTCTCAGAAATCCCTGCGGTGATCTCAACAATGTTTGACCGGATCATGGCCACATGGAGGCTCAACCTGGAGATCCCTGCGAAAACCCACAGTCACCTGCAGGTCGGATTGAGCGCATCGTGCGGCAGCCAGGACGTTCAGGTCGCATGGCGTACCCACTTTCTTTTGAAAGAGGAGTAAGATAATTCGGATGCGACGCCTGCAAATCGCCATAGTCTCGAGTCTTGGGGTTGCCATGGTTGCCGCTGGTGGGGTCATATTTCACCAGTCCAGGAAGCTTACCGAGATGCGCTTGCAAAGAGACGCAGCCCGGCGGTCTTTGCAGGAGAGCCAGGAAGCCCTGCGCCAAAGCGAGCTCCGCCTGGCCGCCGCCTTGCAAGAACCTCCCAAGCCCGTAAATGAAGATAAGACTGTCATCGCGAAACGCGACGCGACGATTAAGCAACTCTCAACCGAGCTCAATGCTTCACAGGCCAGCGTCACAAACCTCGAGGAAACGCTTTCGACTTCAAAGGCAGAAAGCGAAAAATCGCTCGCTGAAGCCAGCCAACGCCACCAGGAACAGCAGGCCGAGCTGCAGGCACGCTTGGACAAATTACAGAAAGAACTCAGTTCTGCTCTGGCCGACGTTCAGAATTCTCACCAGCGCATCGTCACCCTGCAAAAAGCAAATGACAACCTGAGTGCTGCGAACAACCAAGGGTCCGCACGCGCTGCGGAACGAGAGCGAATTCTAAGCAGCCTTCAAGATCTGGATCGCCGCCGGGAGTCTTACCTGTCGTCCATCGCAGATCGTTACCGGAATCTTACCAGCCAGTTCCGGACCATGAGCGGCATGTTGAACTCCAGCCGAGGGCAGGACTCCAACTCCTTCAGCGGACCGGCACTGGATATGATCCAGAACGCCATCACCCTCAGTGACAACGAGCTTCAGCATCTGAGTGAGCTGAACGCGAAGGCCTTCCGGCTGGAAAAACAGCTCTCAAAAAAGTAAGGCGTCTGCTCCGCATGGGTTCTTCGCAGAGTACCTGCCAGATCAAAACAACCAGTTCAAAGTTATATGCCGGGGACCTGCGCTGCAACCGACGGTTAATTTGGTTGAATTGGACCTTTTCATACTTCCTTCCCTTCCGCTAACGACCTCTCGTCAAAGCACTCATCACATCCGAATCGCTTTTCTTTTCAAACTCCTCCACGCTTTCTTGACGGGTTAAGGAACTGGGTTTTAAGATGGTAGATTGCCCTTAACCTGCAAAACGCGCCTGAGAGGCAGTGTCAGCATGTTGAAGCAGATTACAGTCCGGGGTGCGCGCCAGCACAACCTGCGCAACATAGACGTCTCGATCCCCCGTAACAGGTTCACTGTCGTGACCGGGTTGAGCGGGTCCGGAAAATCGAGCCTCGCGTTCGACATCATTTATG
>JAJYJL010000631.1 GCA_021789565.1 Acidobacteriota bacterium | reverse complement strand
CGCATTCAAGTGCTGGGGGGTCGCTAAGACCCAGACCCCATCCTGGACATCTCTGACAAGCCGTGAACAGTGGTTTTCGTCATTGATGACAGCCTCCTGCAACAAATGCTTTACGCTCTGAGTCCACGAGACGCGTTTGAACCCTTCGGCGGCTCCTCCGATTTCGAGTATCTCCCGCAGGGAACCCAGGGTTTCAGCCATGCGCTCGGATTCCTGAAGGGCAAGTTTCAGGACCCGGCGGCCCTCCGATTCATCAAACTCCCGCATCAAAGCAACTTCCACCGACCCGTGCAAGGAGGTCAAAGGCTGGCTCAACTTGTGAGCCAGTATCCTGAGAACCTCCAGGAGGTCATCCGTGTTTTTTTTCAACTGGATCGCCAAGGCATTCCGGGGATGGTCTTTCATATAGATCTTCGCGTCGTTAAGGAACATCCTCGGGTCTCCTATTGGGGACTTCCCAGCCGGTAACCAACACCGCGGACAGTTTGGATCAGCTTTCTCTCCGCCCCTTCATTCACCTTCTTCCGCAGGTAATTGATATAAACATCCACCACATTGGTCATGGTGTCAAAAGAGAAATTCCAAACATGCTCAATGATCATAGGCCGGGAAACTGCCCGGCCTTGGTTTCTCATCAGGTATTCCAGCAATGCAAATTCTTTGGGTGTAAGTTCAATCTTCCTGTCACCGCGGCGGACGCTCCGTTCCACAAGATTCATCTCAAGGTTCTCAAACTGGAGCTTGAAATCAATCGGAATGTCCCCGCGCCTCAAAAGGGCCCGCACCCGAGCGGTGAGTTCACGAAAGGCGAAGGGCTTCACCATGTAATCATCCGCTCCCAGATCCAGTCCCTTCACGCGATCCTCCACCCGGGCACGGCCCGTTAGAACCAGGACGGGCAAGTTCTTTTTTCGATTTCGAATTTGCTGGAGTACCTGCAGCCCGTCCATGCTGGGCAGAACCAGATCGAGAAGAACCAGGTCATAGTCGTATTCTTCAGCCATATAAAGGGCTTCTTGTCCGTCGGGGACAATGTCCACGGCATAATGCTCAGCCTCCAGCCCCTTCTTGAGAAAACTGGCAACAGGACGGTCATCTTCTGCGACAAGTATTCGCACTCAAATTCTCCATTCAGGCCGGCGCCTGCCTCACAATCAGCAAAGGGCCCGGGATTTGCCTTTCATTGAGCAGTTTTCATTAGTCACATTTAACTTCGGCAAAATAAGGCAGGGGGTTGAGTAAAGAAATTCTTCAGCAGGGAATGTTGAACAACACCAAAATCATTCTTTTGTCAAGGAGGGTTTCCGGGCAAAACTGACTTGCAACCTCCAAATGTTATTGCTTTTTAATGCCGAATTTTTCCAGTCGATATTGAAGGGTGCGAAATGTCATGCCGAGCAACTGAGCAGCACGAGTGATGTTCCCATTCGTCCGTTGCAAAGCCTCCATGATCTTGGCTTTCTCATGCTCTTCCCAGGACGTCTCGGGAATCACTGGGGTCAAGCGAGGCGCCGAGGGCGGCAAGGCTGAGGACGAAACCTCCGCAACTGCCATTTTTTTGTTTGTTTGAAGAATCTCCGGCGGCAGGTCCTGCACTTCCACCTGATCGGTTTCACCCAGCACGACCGCCCTCTCAATCGCCCATTCGAGCTGCCGCACGTTCCCCGGCCACTGATAGGCCTTCAATGCATTCAGAGCTCCAGGAGACAACCCGTGAACCTCACGCCCCGAGGCCAGCCCTGCTTTGCGCATAAAATGTAAGGCCAGTTCTTCGATGTCTTCATGCCGCTCACGCAATGGCGGGCAAACAATCGGGATTACCTTGAGCCGGTAATACAGGTCCTCACGGAATTTACCTTCCCGCATCAACTGGTCCAGGTTCCGGTTGGTGGCTGCAATAATTCGGGCGTCCACCCTGATGGGTTCTGTCCCGCCTACCCGGAGGATTTCGCGTTCCTGGAGCGCCCGAAGAATCTTGGCCTGCATTGCCAGGTTCGTGTCTCCGATCTCGTCAAGAAAGAGAGTGGAATGATCGGCTCGTTCAAAGACCCCCTTCTTCTGCTGATAGGCATCTGTGAAAGCGCCCTTCTCGTGGCCAAATAATTCGCTTTCGAGGAGGGTCTCCGTCAAGGCTGCACAGTTAACCCCCAGGAAAGGTTGCCGATACCGGGGACTGTGTTTGTGGATCTCCCGGGCCACCAGCTCCTTTCCTGTGCCACTCTCGCCAAGGATCAGCACGGTGTGAGAGGTGGGAGCGACCTTCAGCATCATCCGGACCATTTCCTTGATAGGGGGAGAGTTCCCGATTATGTTCCGCTTCAGCGATGCCAGCCGCTCAAAGGCGTCGTTGACCACCTCCAGGAGCCGTGAACGGTCCACCGGTTTTTCCAGGTATTGGTAGACCCCACGCTTCGTGGCGTCAATGGCAGATTCGATGGAAGGATAACCCGTGATCAGGACGATCGCTACGGTTGGGTCTGTTTGCAGGATCTCGGTAAGCAACTCAATACCGGTCATGCCCGTCAGGTTCAGGTCGGTCAGTACAAGGTCAAATCGCTTTTGCGCGACGAGCCTGAGGGCTGCTTCGCCGCTGTGGACCGTGACGGTCTCATATCCTTCGTCGAGAAGAATGTCACGGTATATTTCGCGCTGCCGTTGCTCATCATCAACAACCAGGATGGAACCTAGGGGCATAAAAGGCAGTCCTCACGCAACCGCCGAACTGGCAAGATCCGGAGTGCGTCCGACCACCGGACCGGAGATTTGAAATTCCACGACCATCTCTGTACCAGGGGCGCTCTTGCGCGCGACGAAAACTTGACCTCCGTGGTCTTCAACGATCTTTCTGGTGATCGCCAGCCCTAATCCAAAACCAGTCACCTTCGTGGAAAAATAAGGAGCGAAGATTTTCTCCCTGTCTTCTTCCGGAATGCCCGGACCGGTGTCCCTGAACCGCAGTTGTAGTCGCGGCCCGTTGTCACCATCCAGCATCTGACTTGCCTCGATATGGATCGATCCCCCGTGGGGCATTGCCTGCACGGAGTTGGTCAGGATATTCAAAAAACAAGTCTTGAGTTGTTCAGCATCAGCTCGAAGCGCCGGTAAACCCGGAGGCAAGCTCGAGATAATACTGATGTCCTGTGCCTTTGCTTGCTTTTCCACAAGGCTGACTGCCTGTTCCACGACAGCTTTCAAGTCGCACGGTGCCAACTTCGGGGGAGTCTGCCTTCCCACGGCAAGGAAATCGTTGACCAGACGATTCAATCGCGTAATCTCGTCTTTCATATTGGCCAGGCTGGCACGTAATTCCCGGCCGGGCGATTCGGCCGGCAGCCAGCGCTTGGCCCGGATCTGATCAATACTCAAATTCAGGAAGTTCAGGGAGTTTCGGACCTCGTGCGCGACGGTCGAGGCAAAATGGCCGAGCAGGGACGATTTTT
Organism: Acidobacteriota bacterium; assembly: GCA_021789565.1. The sequence continues at coordinate 2,239 of JAJYJL010000631.1, read as the reverse complement.
CCGCTTCATTCAGTCGTTTCTGGAGTTCACGGGCATCACGCAGACGTTCCGCCATTTGATTGAACGTACGAGCCAAGAGCCCCATTTCATCAGACCCCCTCTCCGGAATGGAGACATAAAGATTGCCCTGTGCCACCTGGTCTGCGCCTTCCACCAGCTGATCGATCGGTTTGGTAAACCGGAAGGTAAGGTAAACGATGGCAAACATTCCAGCCAGCATCGTAATAACAATCCAGACCAGCCAAAGAAAATAAACACGGTTGAGCATCGAGCCGACTTCGTCCATTTCCCCGCCCACCTGGACATAACCGATAACTTTTTCCCCCTGGATAATGGGGAATCTTATGTCATAGTGTTGCTGCCCGGTCTGCGTGTCTGTGTCAATATCGCGCAGTTGTGCTGTAATCTGAATGGGGCCTTCCTTGGTACTGGTTTTTCGCTTTCGCAACTTGACTTTCGTTCCAATCTGGTGAGGGTTGGTGCTCGCCACCACTTCGCCAGTGGGCGACAAAACGTTAATCGAGGATAGACCTGCGCCTTTCAGGGCGTTCAGGTATTCGCTCAGGGCCTCACGCCGATCCACTTTGGGGCCAATCCTGGCCTGAGTTAGGGCGATGATTTCGCCAAGATCGGACGTCTGTCCCGCCACGTAAGCCTTAATTCGGCGGTTGTGCTGGATGTAAGCGACCATGAGAATGGCACTCGTGGTGGCCGTTATGAGAAACATCACGAGTACCAGTCGTGTTCTGAATCGAAAATGCAGGATGCGTTTGATCAATGCGATCCTCGCGGACCACCTCTCATGAACCTTAATGATTACGATTCTAGCCGAACCCAAACGGGTGGTCAACGAACGCCTGGGCAAGGAACGATATACAGCCAGGCTTCTATTCCGTGGTGCTTGATGGGCACTCAACGCACCGGCGTAGGAACGTAGCTTACGCTGTTGGGGCTAATTTGCTTTGGGGCCCGGGTAAACCCGCCCCCGGTTTCAAGATTGTGAATAACGAATTGGGTGAATCCGTTTGCGATCTCAGGCGTGACTGACGGATAGAACGTTTGCTCAGGGGTTTCGTACCGAATGTCTGGGAATCTCCCCGTGATGCTCCTCCGGCAGAGCCGGGGAACTCCTAAACTCATTAGATCGTGGGTCAACAATCTCAATCATGCGGCCGGAGAAAACTCCTGGCATGGGCTGAGAGGATTGCTTTACTCCGTCCGCTTTAAGCCGGTTAACGACCGAACCGGCATGACCCAGCCACGCGCCCTGAAGGAATGTTCGTCATTTCATTCCGCACCAAACCCGGAATGAAAGTTAAACTAAAGCAAAACTACAGATGACCTAAGGGGCAGCAGGGTACACTCAGATCGATCTGTTTCAGGTCCCGTCATTTTCTATCGCGGGAAGTCATCCGCTGTCGAAGGTTTCCCTGAACCCTGATTAGGCGGCGTGAAATACTGTTTGCGTGCTTTCCTCCACTCCACCATGCTGAGGCCTGAGGGGTCAAACACAATCCGGCCGGCGCGGACCGTCATGCGGGCGATCAGTTTCGCATTGCCATCCATCCGCGCGTATCCGTCGTCGGAATAACTGTACTTTCCGTGCAGTTCCTGGAGGACAGCAATATCCGCCATGCTACCCACTGAGAGACTTCCCAGCTCCGGCCGGTGAATTTCATGCGCCGGATTTACTGTCGACTCACGGATCACAGTTTCCAAAGGAACTCCCATAGCCAGAAATTTCGACATCACGTTCACCATACTGATGGCCTTGGTGGTCATGCTTTCCGTGTGCAGGTCTGTTGAGATCGAATCGGGCAGGAACCCCTGTTCCACTGCCGGGACCGCGTTCCGGAACCAGAAGCTTCCACCGCCATGCCCTACGTCAAAGATCACTCCCCGCTTGCGAGCCTCTTCCATGATGGGATTCACCTTGCCGTTCCCAAGGATGATGGGGAATTGCTGCGCGAAGACGTGCGTGTGGATGTCGCCAGGCCGCATTTTTTTGAGAATCAGCTCAGCATACGATCGCAACGGCGGGCGCGGCCAGAAGTCAACCATCACCGGCACGTTTGCCATGCGGCCGCACTCTTCGGCGCGATCAACAGCCGCCCACGGCTGGTGCTCTCCGTCCCAAGGTTTCTCGGTCCAGTAGTGGGCCGTTTTTACTCCCACAATCACGTCACGATTTTTTTCGATCGTTTCCGCACATAACTTCGGGTTCATTTGATCGACGGTC
>JAJYJL010000630.1 GCA_021789565.1 Acidobacteriota bacterium | reverse complement strand
CATCTGCTGACCAGACCTTATTACACGGCTCCGCTGGGTGTAGAGGTTTTTGCGCGGGAGGGGACGAAGATTGTCACCAAGACGCTGCCGCCTGACTCGCCTGCAGTCACCAGATTTCTTGCCGGTTTTCTGACGACCCTGTATAAGCATCTTGAAAGCAAAGGCTGGAAGTCGATTTACCTTCAGCACGTGCTGGACGAAGCGCACGGCGATGAGATTCCTTATTACGGCAAAATAGCGACTCTCGTTCGCCGCTACATGCCCGGTGTGCAGACTATTGACGCCATCGACGCCCAGCAGATTCCTGAGATTGTCAGATCCGATTGCGACATCTGGGTGCCACAATTAGGGAGGTTTGACAACGCGGTGGACCTGCTGGAAGAGAGGATCCAGAGCGGCCATCCTGTCTGGTACTACACCTGCCTCTACCCACAAGGTAGATACGTCAACCGTCTGATGGATTTTCCGCTGATCAAGACGCGGCTTTTACCCTGGGTTGACTTCCGCTACAACTTCACAGGCTTCCTGCATTGGGGAGGAAATTATTGGACTCCCAAGCCGATGCTCGACACCCAGCCAGTGATCGATAACAACACCGAGCTTCTGCCTTCCGGCGATGCGTTTATCTATTATCCTAATCGGGAGCGGATGAGTTTTGACAGCTCGATTCGGATGGAAACTTTTCTGGCCGGGATCGAGGACTACGAATTGCTTCGTCAACTGAAGGCTTCAAACCCCGGTGAGGCCAAACGCCTCGCGAACAGCGCCGTCTCGTCCTTCACAGATTACATTCGCGACCCGGCCGCGTTCCGCAAAATCGAGGCCGAACTCATCTCCGCCGCATCGAAACCGTAGTCCCGCATTGAAGAGTTCGTGCTGTAAAGATGAGGCAAGGGAAGCGAAGACACAGAAAAGGCTAAGATAGGGGAAGGAAAGACCACCATGGCGATCCATTACGTCATGAGATGCTGCCGTGTTGCGGCGATGTCTGTATTTTTTCTCGCCGCCGCGCAAGGTCGCGCGCAATCGCCGCAACTGTCCAATGGCCCGACGGCTCCCTCCTCGTGCAAAGAAGCACGGGCCGTGGCAAAACTCGGCACGAGGATGATGCAGGCGAAAAACTATCCGAAAGCAGTCGCGCATTTCAAATCCGCCATCGAACTCTGCCCGCAAAATGAACGCATCAACCTGGAACTGATCCAGGCGTACCTCGACGCGCGTGACTTCGCAGAGGCCGAATCCGCTGCAAAATCATTCCTGGCACAGCATCCCAGTTCCGAACCCGCCCAGTTTTTTCTGGCCTACAGCTACTTCATGGAGAAGAGATTTCAGTATGCCGGCCAGACGCTTCAAAAACTGCTTGCCAGGGACAGCAAGAATCCCGACGCGCTCAAGCTGATGGGGTTAACGCTCTTCTTTTATAAGGAATACGTTCTGTCAGAACAGGCTTTGAGGGCCGCGCTGGCGACCCGGCCAAACGACAACGAAACTCTATATTATCTGGACCACGTCTACTACACTCAGAACAATTTCCAACCGGCCATCAAGGTATTCAAAGAGCTGATCGCGCGCGACTCCAGGGACTACCGCGCTTACGATAATCTCGCACTCTGTTATGAGGCCGTCAATAAGATCGACGATGCAAATACCGCGTTCAGCAAAGCCGAGCAACTGGCGGCCGAGGTCAATCCCGTCGACGACTGGCCGTATGCAAACCATGCGGATATGCTGGTAAAAAACGGCCGCACTGATGAGGCATTGCAATACATCGAAAAGGCAATCCAAATCAACCCGCGTTCGGCGCGGAGCCAATATATTCTGGGGAAAATTCTCGTGGACAAGAACGATCTTGGGGGCGCTGAAAAGCACCTGCGCCTGTCAATCCAGATTGACGACGATTTCGCCAAGTCTCATTATCTGCTCGGAAGGGTTTATCAGCGGATGAACGAACCGGAGAAGGCGCAGCATGAGTTCGCCCAGTTCAAGCAGCTCAGCGAAAAGGAACAAACACCCGACGGTCACTCGACGGCAACCAACCATCAATAGATGCAAACGTCCGGCCGGGCCCTGGGAGAAATTTCCCACACCGAATTTGCGTCCTCGCTTGCCCGTCAGGCGCCGCTCTGCAATTCGTGTATGGCATCCTTCACCTTCGGAAACAGGTAGCCATACTGGTTGCGAGGTGCCTTCTTAAGGAACATCCGGTAGTAATGCAAGGCCTGTGGCTTCTGGCCCGCCTTCTGATAGAGCAAGCCAAGGTTTAACAGAGGTTCAACGGCCGACGGATCAGTGTCAATGGCTTTCTGAAAATTGAACCGGGCCGCAACTGCATCGCCCTGCGCAATGTCCACAAGCCCCAGCCCGTTGAAGGCCGGGCCGTAACTGTCGCTCTGCACGGTGATGGATTCGAACGCCTTTTTCGCTTCCCGGAGCCGCCCGAGCTGGAGGTTGGCAGTACCCAGGTTGCGCAGGTTATCGAGGTCTGTGGGGTTCAGCTCGCTTGCGCGCTGCATCACCTGCACCGCTTTTTCAAGCTGGTGGGTACGAAGATAATCCCGTCCTAGCCGGGAAAAGATCTGGTCTGTCTCCATGTGCATGCCGACTGCTTTCTCGTAGATCTGGATCGCCCGCGCGTAATTCCCCATGCCTTCAAAGGAGGCCGCAAGGTAGATCATGCCAAGAGGATTGGTCGGGTCCTGCTTCAGTCCCTGCTCCATCAATTGTGCCGAGCGCGCAAATTCCTTGCGATTCATCAGGTGCTCAACATCGCCAAGGATCTTCAGCACGCGAATTTCGTCCTTGGGGTCCGGAGCCTTGGTGCCGAGCTGGATGGCCCGGGGCATACCGCCGCTGACGTATCCAAGCGAAGCCAGATCCTCGCGGGTCTGCTCGTTCATCGGGCTGGATACCAGCTTTTCATTGCGCCGCTTTTTGCCGATAATCGACCACAGTTGATCATCCAGGCGAGAGGCGATCACCGGCTCGCGGCCATCCACATTGCTTGCTTCATGCGGATCGCTCTCAAGATTGTAGAGTTCGGGATGCGGCGCCAGGATGAATTTCCACTCGTTCGTGCGAACACCCCGAAGTTCAGACCAGCCCATGTAGGTGCGAGGATAAAGTGTTTCAAGATACGCGGTGTCCGTGGGAAGCGGCTGCCCCTTCTCGATCAAAGGCAGCAGGTTCACACCTTGCGCCTCCTTACCCGGCGGAAGGTTCAGGAAAGCCAGAATGGTGGGCATGATGTCGATAGAGCGCACCTGCTGGGCGATCACTTTGCCCGCGGGAATGCCGGGGCCGGCCATAATCAAGGGCACGTGCAGAGTGGCATCGTAGAGGAACACTCCATGCGTCTCTTCGCCGTGCTCACCCAGGCTTTCACCGTGGTCCGCCGTTATCACAATCAACGTCCGGTCCAGCAGGTTCTGCGTTTTCAGATAGTCAAACAGCCGCCCAAGCTGGCTGTCTGTGTAGGCAATCTCACCTGAGTAGAGATCCTTGGCGTAGAGATGTTTATATGGCTCCGGAGGCTCATACGGTGCGTGTGGATCGTAATAATGACACCAGAGGAAGAAATTCTTATTGCCGTTAGCCTTCAGCCATTCAATGGCATGGTCCGTCACCACATTTGCCCTGCGCTCCGGAAACACCCCCGGCAGTTTCGCTTCCACAATTCCCTTGCCCATGTCATCGTCGTAGGTCGTAAATCCGTTGGAAAATCCGAACCGGCGATTCAAAACGCTGGCGCCGACAAAGGCGGCCGTGGCATACCCGGCCGCATGAGTAACCGATGCAATTGTGGGATGAGAACTGGCTAGGACAAATCCTCCCATATCCCGTACGCCGTTCACTTCCGGATAGGACCCGGTCATGATACAGGCATGCGAGGGCAAAGTGAGCGGGACCTGGGCCGTGGCATGTTCAAAACGCACACCGCGGGCCGCCAGCGAATCAAGGTTAGGGGTCTTGGCAAAGCCCTGCTCGTAACAGCTCAGATGATCAGCCCGCGTAGTATCAAGAGTGATCAGAAGAACGTCTGCGTTCCGTGGCTCGCTCGTGGAATTTTGTGCTTTCCTGCCGCGGCAGGATATGAATGCAGGGATAATAAGTCCAGTGGCCAGCAGAACAGCCGAAAGAGATCTCCACTTTATTCTGCTCACGACTCCTCCTTCGAACCGTGACTTGTGGATACCAATCAGGCTACATCAGCCCGCCAGTCCCACGCAATCCTTACAGAACAAAGGGGCCCGCACGGTGCGGGCCCCGGAAGGTAAGTTCCAAAATGTCCAAACCCAAGGCTAAAAGTTGATTCGGGCCGAAAACTGAGCGATTCGGCCGCCGTTTTGCGGGCCGAAGACCAGCCCGAACGTTCCTCCATCAACGTCGGTGTCAGGATTCCCGAGCCCGACACGGTTAAAGAAATTGAAGAAGTCCGCCCGGAGCTCGAAATCGGAGCTTTCCGTTATATAAGTCTTCTTCAGGATGCCGAAGTCCTCGCTGGCATGCCCAGGTCCGCGGATATTGGGCAAGAGTCGAGGTGCGGTCCCCAAAGCGGCAGCATAGCCATTATTCGGAGTGACGGCCGGGTCAACAAATGCTGCCGGGTTCAGGTAAGGAGTACCATTCTGTGCATCAAGCCCGCTATGCGAGAGGGTCTGGCCGATTCCGGTAATCAGATTCGGCCGAACGCCGCATCCGTCACCGTAGGGGCCGTTGTAGATGCCTGTGCACAATTCCGACGTTATGGCAAGAGGGTCACCGGATGTGTAGCTTTGAATTGCCGTGACACTCCAGCCCCCAACCACCTTGCCCAACACGCCGGAAGATCCACCCATGAATTTCCGTCCCGGACCAAACGGGAGGTCATAGATCCATGTGAGCTTAAGCACATGGGTGTAATCGAAGGAAGCAATGGATTTCTCAGCCCGCCGGTTGTAGAAATCCTGGCCAAAGTTGTAGACTCCAAAGCCGCCCGTGGGGTAGTAAAGAGCCGTGTCGGAATTGGTCAGCGTTTTGGAGTAAGTGTACGCCGCGATAAAGTTCAATCCCTTCGCCGCGCGTTTTCGGGCCATCACTTGAAGGGCATGGTAAGTTGAGCTTCCCATCGTCGGGAAGTTGTTGGTGATTACGTCATACTGCGGAAAAGGCCGCAAGGCCTGTGCCACGGTGGGGTTGAAATTCGTCGCCTCAAAACTGGGATAAGGTAACTTCGTGATTCCGTACTGTGCCAGAACGGGCGCCTTGGTCGGATCAGCCAGGTCACCAGCCAGATCATCGCCCAGCATGTCGCCCAACCCGATATATTTTGTAGGAACCTGGTTCGACATGAGCGCGAACATGCTTTGGAGCAAGCGGGTGCCCTTGGACCCCACATAGTCCACTTCGAGCAAGGTCTCCTTGGGCAGCATGTACTGGAAGCCGGCGTTCCAGTTCTGAACGTAAGGCTGCGCCAAAGAATTAGCAGGCAGGAAATCTATCGAGTTCCCATTCTGAAGACTAGGATCGACAGAGGGCAAAGTCCCAGTGAATGGGGGAACTCCAGTCTGGGCCCCCGGCGGGATCGTCCCGGCCTTCAGAGCCGACCAGTAGGTTACCGGGTCAAGACTGAACCCCGTGCCAGAGGTCCCGCGGGGTAGTGGAACTGAACTGTTATACCCGCTGATATTCTGGCTGCCAAAGTTGTTCAGGATAGGCGGGCTG
>JAJYJL010000629.1 GCA_021789565.1 Acidobacteriota bacterium | reverse complement strand
AGACGAATCTGCTGCCCGACCACCGCCAGGATAAATGAATTTTCCGCATCCCGGAGAAAACGGAACTGCGCACACCCTGATGGCCTGTGCCGTCTGCCCGGATTTCAATTATAATGGGACGGAGATCAAACAGGTGACATTGTGCTGAGGGAAGTTTATCAGGAGTACGTAATAAATCTTTCTTGTTGCTTTCCAATTTCCCTAAGACAGCGCCGAAGTTGGTTGAAGATCTTTGCGCGTTATCGCAAGTTTTGCCAACTCCAGCGGAGTGCGGCGTAGGTTTTCAGCAAGCCCGCTTTGCAGCGGGCGGTGGGGTAAAGATTCTGTAACGCTTCCCCCTTTTGAAACGTCGAAAGTAATTTAAAGTCAGGGTGCAGAAAAGTGTACAAATCCAGATTAAAACTTACCGGGTGCGTCGTGGGCCTGTCCATGGTCGCCTTGTTTTATGCCGGCTGTTCAGATAAGAAAACAGCCGGCACCCCTTCGCCATCGCTGGCGGCCATGGTTGTGCCGGTGGTGGTTGCGAAAGCTACGCAGCAGGACATGCCCGTCCAGGTGACGGCCATCGGAAACGTGGAAGCGTATTCTACGGTTACTGTCAAATCTTTGGTAGATGGGGAGATCCAGAAAGCCTATTTTACAGAGGGCCAGGACGTCCGTAAAGGAGACATGCTCTTCAGCATTGATCCGCGGTCCTTTCAGGCGACGCTGAGGCAGGCTGAAGCGAACCTGGCCCGGGACCAGGCCAATGCTCAATATGCCAAGACGGAAGCCCAGCGGTACACGCAACTGGTAAAGTCCGGCATCGTCTCGCAGCTCCAGTACGAACAGTTCACCAGCAACGCTCAGGCGCTGGATGCTGCCGTGCGCGCCGATCAGGCCGCTGTTGAAAATGCAAAGATCCAGTTGAGCTACTGTTCGATTTACGCGCCCATCGGCGGCCGCACCGGTAGCCTGCTGGTCCACCCGGGGAACCTGGTCAAGAACAATGACACCAGCCTGGTGGTCATTAATCAGGTGACACCGATTTATGTGGACTTCTCGATTCCGGAGAAATTTCTGGCGCAGGTGAAGGCCCATGAGGCCCGGGGAAGGCTTCGAGTCCTGGCCTATCCTTCGAGTGTTCCGTCCAACGCCTCAAGCGGGTACCTGAGTTTTATCAACAATGCAGTGGACAGCAATACCGGAACGATTGTGCTGAAGGGAACATTTGCGAACGGCGACCGGCGGCTTTGGCCCGGGCAGTTTGTAAACGTTACGCTTGATCTTACGGTGCAGCGCAATGCGACGGTGGTCCCTTCGCAGGCGGTGCAGACCGGCGAGCGAGGCCAATACGTTTATGTTGTCAAGGCTGACGACACGGTGGATTACCGTCCGGTGACCGTCGGGAATACGCTTCAGGGTCTGACGATCGTGGATAAGGGGGTCAATCCGGGTGAAACTGTCGTGACCAACGGCCAGCTTCGGCTTTTCCCGGGCGCCAAGGTTTCGTTCAAGAACGAGCCCTCTTCCGGGCAGGAAAGCTCTTCATGAACATCTCTGAACTTTTTATCCGTCGCCCAGTTATGACGACGCTGGTGATGCTGGGCATCCTTTTGTTTGGCGTGATGGCGTATCGCTACCTGCCGGTCAGCGACCTGCCCAGCGTGGATTATCCCACCATCACGGTAAGCGCCGGCCTTCCGGGCGCGAGTCCGGAAACGATGGCGTCTTCGGTGGCGACCCCGCTGGAGCGGCAGTTCTCCACCATTGCCGGCTTGAATTCAATGTCGTCCACCAACATGCAAGGCAGCACGCAGATCAGCCTGCAATTTGATCTGAGCCGGAACATTGACGCGGCCGCTCAGGACGTTCAGTCCATGATTACGCAGGCGGCGGGCCAGCTTCCCCCCAACATGCCGTCTCCGCCGACGTTTCGCAAGGTGAATCCTGCTGACCAGCCGATCATTTACATGTCGGTATGGTCCGACACGCTTCCTTTGTACACGACCAGCGAATATGCGGACACGATGATGGCCCAGCGCATCTCCATGATCAGTGGAGTTGCCCAGGTCCAGGTGTTTGGCGAGCAGAAGTATGCGGTGCGCGTGCAGTTTGACCCCAAGGCCCTTGCGGCCCGTCAAATCGGGATTGATGAGGCCACCCAGGCCATTCAGGATGCCAACGTTAATCTGCCGACAGGTACCCTCTACGGCGCCCATAAGTCTTTTGTGGTGCAGGCGGAAGGCCAGTTGAATAATGCGGCTGCTTACCGGCCCCTTATTATCGCCTACCGGAATGGCGCTCCCGTGCGGCTGGACGAGGTTGCCAACGTTGTCAACGGCAGCCAGAGCGACAAGATCGCGATGTGGTTTGGCGCTCACCGGGCAATGGTGCTGGCGATCCAGCGCCAGCCGGGAACCAACACGGTCGAAGTGGTAAACAACATCCGGAAGCTGCTGCCGACCTTCCATTCTGAATTTCCGGCTTCCATTAATTTCCAAATTCAGTATGACCGTTCGCAGACCATCAGGGATTCGATCAACGACGTCAAGTTCACCCTATATCTGACATTGTGTCTGGTCATCCTGGTTATCTTTCTGTTTCTCCGCAACGTCTCCGCCACCATCATCCCCAGCATGGCGCTGCCCATGTCGATCATCGGCACATTCGCGGTCATGTACCTGGCAGGCTATACGGTGGACAACTTATCCCTGATGGCTCTTGTTCTCGCCGTGGGCTTTGTGGTGGATGATGCCATCGTCATGCTCGAGAACATTGTCCGGCACATGGAGCTGGGCGAAGGGGTGATGGAGGCCGCGCTGAACGGCTCCAGGGAAATCAGCTTCACCATCCTTTCGATGACTTTGTCCCTGACCGCCGTGTTCATCCCTGTCCTTTTCATGAGCGGGATCATGGGGCGATTGCTGCATGAGTTCTCCGTCACCATCATGTCTGCGGTGCTGGTTTCGGGCCTGGTGTCTCTAACTTTGACACCTATGCTCTGCAGCCGCTTCCTGCGGCATCCGCGGGCGCAGAAACACAGCAAGCTGTTTGAACGTTCCGAGCGCTATTTCAAATATCTGCTCCAGGGCTATGACTGGAGCCTGCGAGTGGTCATCCGGCATCGCTTTACAGTCCTGATCCTATCGATTCTGATTCTAGTCATTACTGGATACTTGTTTATGCGCATCCCCAAAGGATTTCTGCCTAGTGAAGACAGCGGTGGGATTTTTGCTTTTAGCCAGGCCGCACAGGGAACTTCATTCGAACAGATGAAGAAGCTCCAGCGGCAGGTTTCCGTAGTCGTTCGCGCGAACCCCAACGTGAGTTCAGTTTTTGTCCTGGCAGGTGCCGGCGGACCTTCCGGCGGAGGGAATTCCGGAATCTTTTTCTGCCACCTCAAGGACCATCCATCTGCAAGTCAGGAATTCATCGCGGGGCTGAAGAATTTCTTCCACATTCCTCACAAACCCTTTGGACCAGAATACCGGCTGGTCAGCACAGATGAGGTTATCCAGCAGTTGCGGCCCAAACTTGCCGCCATACCGGGCTTATTTGTCTTCATGCAGAACCCTCCTCCCATCCAGCTCAGCGCGCATCTGACCAAGAGCCAGTATCAATACACGCTTGAGGGGCCAGACACCAAGGAGCTTTATAAGGACGCTCGTGCCCTTGAGACAAAGATGCGTGGGCTCCCTGGATTTCAGGACGTGACTTCCGACCTGGAAATCAACAATCCGCAGGTCAATGTCCAAATTGACCGTGACAAAGCCAAGGCCATGGGCGTGAGCGCCTATCAGATTGAAAACGCGCTGACCACCGCTTACGGCCAGGGACGGATCTCAACCATCTACGCGCCAAACAACGAATACTGGGTAATTTCTGAACTGGAACCCCAATATCAGGCGAACCCTAATGACTTGTCACTGCTTTATGTCCGCTCCACCAGCGGGCAACTGGTTCCCCTGAGCACCGTCGCGTCCATCTCGGAAGGCCTTGGGCCGCTTTCCGTCAACCACTTTGGGCAGCTCCCTTCAGTGACCCTTTCATTCAATCTGGCGCCGGGCGTCGCTCTGGGCGATGCCGTTTCAGCCGTTGACCGGCTGGCGCGTGAAACGTTGCCGGCCAACATCAGCGCGAGTTTTGAAGGAACCGCTCAGCAATTCCAGTCCTCGCTGGTTGGTCTCGGCATCCTGTTGCTTGCCACTGTTCTGGTGATATACCTGGTCTTGGGTATTCTTTACGAAAGTTTCATCCATCCCATCACCATCCTTTCGGGTCTGCCTTCGGCAGCGCTGGGCGCGCTGGTTACTCTGATGGCTTTTCATATGGATCTTGACCTCTACGGCTTTGTGGGCATCATTATGCTGATCGGTATTGTAAAGAAGAACGCGATCATGATGATCGACTTCGCCCTGGATGCCCAACGTACCTCAGGATTCTCGCCGGCGGAAGCGATCTATCACGGCGCCACCGTCCGGTTCCGGCCTATCATGATGACAACCGGCGCTGCCTTCATGGGCATCATGCCCATCGCCCTCGGCTTGGGATCCGGCTCCGAATCCCGCCGTCCCCTCGGCTTGGCAGTTGTGGGCGGGCTTGTTTTTTCACAAGTCATCACACTCTACATCACTCCGGTTTATTACACGTATCTGGACCAGTTTCAGCACTGGCTGGGCAGGTTGCTCCATAAAAGGAGCGAGGAAGTGCCGATTGTGGCACCGGTCCCCATGACGGAATCGGTGCTGGCGGATTCGGGTGACGGTTCCAGCAGACGGTAAGAGCCTTTTTAATAAATTGGCGGATGAGTTTCAGAAATTTGTTGTTGGGGAATTTCCAAGTGTTATAATACTGCTCTCGTCATAAAGTCAGACTGATTACCGTGTTGTTTGCTTCACGCGTTCCAGGTTTTAGTTAAGAAACTTGCTGAAGACTAAACTTCATGAAGGAGCCCACTATGAGAAGGAAAAAGGACCGGCCGCAAAAAGCTGGCTCATCACAGAAGTCTGCCTTGACGCGCCGGGATTTCCTGAAGGGGGCCGGCGTAACGGTTTCAGGGGGCATGCTAGTTGGCAGTACTATCGCGAGCGCCGCTCCGCCGGGACCGGAAGCTGGATTTGTCGGCCCGGGACCCGTTCCCGTAACCCTTCGTGTGAATGGCAAGGTTCACAAGCTGAATCTTGAGCCGCGCGTCACGCTGCTGGACGCCCTGCGCGATCGCCTGGACATCACCGGCTCCAAGAAGGTGTGCGACAGGGCTACCTGCGGGGCCTGCACGGTGATGATGGACCGCAAACCTGTCTATGCCTGCACGGTGCTGGCGATTGAGGCCGAAGGGCACAACATCACCACCATCGAGGGGCTTGCCGCTGACGGCAAGCTCACGCCGGTTATGGAAGCTTTTGTCAAACATGATGCGCAGCAGTGCGGGTTCTGCACGCCGGGCTTTGTGATGGCCTGCACGGCATATCTTGAGCGCGACCATAACCCGACGGAGGAAGAAATCAGCAAGAACCTGGGTGGCAATATTTGCCGTTGTGGAACTTACCGTGGAGTCCGGAATGCAGTTCTCGAAGCTGCCGGGATGAAGGGAGGCGCCAATGGCAACATGTAAATATGATTGGCCGGCAGCGGGTCACCGCGAGCTGATCGGGAAATCCATCGAGCGGCTTGACGGCCCTGAAAAATCAAGCGGCCGCGCCAAGTACACGTATGACA
>JAJYJL010000006.1 GCA_021789565.1 Acidobacteriota bacterium | reverse complement strand
AGAGGGAAAAGAGGAATGGAAGCAATTTTAAATACATTCGATAGTCGGCTGATTTCCTGCCAGCCCCTTCCCTCCGAGGGAGCGATTTGGGGTCAAACCGAAGGAATGAGAGGGTTATGGCAGATTGCTGAAAAAGTCGCTGGCACCAGCGCGCCAATTCTAATCGTGGGAGAAAGGGGGAGCGGGAAGGAGATTCTCGCGCGGTTTATCCACTCCTGCCATCCCGGGTCAGATGCCCCTTTCTTGAAATTGGGCTCTCAGGTTCTGAATGGCCGTGCCAGCGACGAAGTCGATTTTCTCCTGGAATCCCAAGGGATTGGCGGGCAGGACGATTTGTGCGGAAGCGGGAGTTCGGACCGGCGGGTGTGCACTCTTTTTGTTGAAGAAGTTTCCGAGGCCATGCCGGGATGCCAGCGGGAGCTGTTGCAGTGGGTTCAAGGTTCCCGATCCTTTGCCTCCAGTAACGGGAGTGCGAATTCTATTGCGCTCCGGGTTATCGCGACAACCTCTCGGGATCTGGAGCGGGCGGTGGTTGCCGGGAGCTTCCGTGCAGACCTCTTTTCTGCCCTCAGCGTTGTAACGCTACGCCTACCTCCGCTGCGAGAGCGCAGAGAGGATATCCCCCGGCTTGTCAGCTATTTTTGCCGGATGTATAGCGAGCGATTTGGTTGTCAACCGGCGCAGCCCGGCACGGAACTGATGGATCGCTTGCGGCAGTATGACTGGCCCGGGAATATTCGCGAGCTGGAAAACGTGATGAAGCGTTATGTGCTCCTGGGGATCGAGGGAACCAAAGGGGTCGGCCCCACAGAGGAAGTTCGACGGTCCGTTGCGCCGGTGCAGTTCCCCCGGCACTCCGTTTCGCTGAAGCAGGTGACTCGTGAAGCAGCGCAGGCGCTGGAGCGCAAGATCATTCTCAGGACCTTGCAGGAGACCCGGTGGAACCGCAGGCAGGCCGCCCGGGTGCTGAACATCAGTTATCGCGCTCTTTTATACAAGATCAAGGCAGCCGGGTTGATCTCTGATCGGATCCGGATCGATGTCGAGACGCCTGACAGAGAAAGCATGGAGTCAACCCAAAGCGCTGCGTGACCAGGGAATCAGGATATGTCTCTTCTCAACAAGCCGTTTGAAAAAGATGAAGGCGTGCCGGTGGGGGCGTTTTGGTACGCGGTGCACACGCGTCACCAGCACGAGAAGCTGGTTGCCTGGACGCTCGCCAACAAGGGGTTTGAGGTTTTTCTTCCTCTCTACGCCGAAGTCCGCCAGTGGCACGACCGGACGAAGAGGTTAGAGTTGCCTCTGTTTTCCTGCTACGTCTTTCTACGTGGCGATCTGGATCGCCGACTTGCCATCGTCACCACGCCCGGCGTTCACGGAATGGTGGCTACGGGTGGGAAACTGTCTGGAATTCCGGAGGAAGAAATTCAAGCGGTCCGGAGTGTGATCGAGAACCGTGTCAAGGTGGAGCCGCACCCGTTTCTCAATTGCGGCGACCTTGTGCGCGTAAAGTCGGGTGCGCTGAGAGGCTTGGAAGGGTTTCTGGTGCGGAAGAAAGGGCTGGCTCGGCTGATTGTTTCAGTGTCATTGCTGGAGAGGTCCGTGGCCGCAGAGGTGGACGCAGGCACCGTTGAGCGGGTGCGAGGTCCTCAGGCCAGTACCGCGCCCACGGTTGCTCCCGCGGCAATGGCCAGGGGCTGGGGTTTTGGAAATTCGCTGCAGCAGTCGGCGCATACAGCGTCGTCGTAGCGGGCTGCAAGCAACAAGACGATGAATTTGGTTTCTGCGGAGCTTTCGATGGATGAAGGGAGGCGGAAGATGTCTCGGATATGGTTGGGTTTCGCGGTTCTTGTAGCCGCAGGGGCGCTGAAGGGTTCGGGCCAGTCTGTTGCCCCTTCGAGCCAAACTGTTCTACAAGCCGGCATCAGCAACGCAAAAATGGAAACCACGGACGACTGGAACCGTCGTCTCCAGAGCCTGGTTCATTCTGCCCTTTCCAGCTCAACGGACAGCCCGTCTCCGGGTGATTACCGTATAGGGCCGGACGACCAGTTGCAAGTGAACGTTTTTGATGCGCCGGACCTGAGCCAGACAGTCCGGGTCGGAGGAGATGGTGAGATTTCATTGCCTCTGCTTGGGACTATCAAGGCCGCGGGATTGACGCCGCGCGAACTCGAATTGGTCCTGCAGGCGTTGCTGCGCCGCACCTACATGAAAGATCCTCAGGTGACCGTTACGGTCACCGAGATGCAGAGCCATAGCGTTTCAGTGATGGGGGCTGTCAAGCAGCCTGGGGTGTTTCAGATTCGCGGGACCAAGACTCTTCTGGAAATGCTCTCCATGGCCCAGGGACTCGCGCCTGATGCTGGAAATGCAGTGCTGGTGATGCGAGGGGCCGGAATCGATACGGTTTCTCCTGCGAGCGCCGGAAAGAAAGCTGGTGCCGCGAGCGGAACTCCCGTCTCAGCATCCACCGTGCCCTCAGGCGTGGAAAGAGACGGTAACACGATTGAGGTGAGCCTGAAGCGCCTGCTGGATTCGAGAAACCCTCGGTACAACATCTCTATTTATCCGGGCGACATTATCAAGGTCAAGGCAGCAGGCATCGTCTATGTGGTTGGCGACGTCGTGCGGCCGGGTGGTTTCCCCATACAAGCCAATGGGCAGATTACGGTTTTGCAGGCGATTGCATTGGGTGGGGGCATGGGGCCGGATGTGGACAAAAGCAAAGCCAAGATTATTCGAGTTGCAGAGAACGGACAGAAAATCGAACTTCCTATCAAGCTGAACAAGATCCTGTCAGGAAAGGAACCCGACCCCACGCTCCAGCCCAAGGACATCCTGTTTATTCCCAAAAACGGGCCCCAATCGGCTGGCAGGGGTGCCCTAAGGACGCTTTCACAGTGGTTAGTTTACCGATCAATTCCATGACCGGCATGAAGACATTCCGTAACCGTTGGAGACTTTGAAATGAGCTTAGAAAACAAAATTGAA
Organism: Acidobacteriota bacterium; assembly: GCA_021789565.1. Next base: position 24,796 of record JAJYJL010000006.1, on the reverse strand, counting down.
CTCTACAAGGGCGGAGTGCTGTCGAGGGTCCGAAAGCTTTCCGCGACGGCCGTGAACTCGAGCTCTCCGAATCCTGATGGGGACGTCGACCTGCATTACTTCCTGCGGGTGCTGCGCGATCATTACCGCACTGTCCTGATTTGTGGGGCAGCCGTCATGCTGGCAGCTCTGGTTGTCTCTCTTTGCATGACGCCGGTTTATCGCTCTCAGGCAACGATTGAGATCAAAGAGGCGACGCCGGACATCGAGAGTTTGCAGCAGTTGCAGAGCAGGAGCGCGGCTCCGAATAACGTTGTGGTGACAGAAGTGGAGACAGAGATCGGAATCCTTCAGAGCGATACACTGGCCCGCCAGGTGATTGACGAGGTCATCCTGGCGAAAAAAGGGGACGAGAGTTCTTCGACAGGAATTTTTGCGGGCCTATGGCATGCCTTCGTCCACTGGTATACGGGGTCTGATCCCGATGCTTCTTCTGATCCGGCCGGGAATTCTCCCATGCAGGCCAAGGCGGGGACGGCGGACTCGGGTTCCGGTGCGGATCTCTCCATCGAATCCGGGATGGATCCCAAGGCTTACCAGCAACTGGTGGACCGTTTTGAATCTTTGCTCAAGGTCTCCCGGGTAGGGAGCAGCCGGCTGGTTAACATCAGCTATGAAAGCAGTGACCCCCAGCTGTCCGCTCGCGTTGTCAATGCAGTGGTTTCGCACTACCTGCAGTTGCACGAAAAGGCCACCGAGAAATTTACAAAAATGCTTGCCGAGCAAGTCGACGAAGCGCGGAACGAATTGGAAAAGTCAGAGCAAAATATGACGCGGTATGCGCGCACGAATGGGCTGCTATACCTGGAAACCAACACGGGCGCCTCGCAAAACGTTGTCAGTGCGCGCCTCCAGCAGATCCAGGATCAATTGACTATGGCCCAGGCAGACCGGTACCAGAAACAGGCGGTCTACAACCTGATCCAGAAGGGAAACTATGGTTCGCTACCTGGCGTTTTCCAGGACAAGCTTCTGCAATCCCTGACGGAAAAGGTTGCGGACCTCAAGACCCAATATGCGCAGCTGGCTTCCACGTTCAATGACAGCTATCCCAAGGTTAAAGAGGTGAAGAACCAGCTCGAAGCGGCGGAGCAGACCCTGGCTCGTGAGCGCCGGCGTGCCGCCGCGAGTATCACCAATGATTATCTGGCGGCTGTTCGGCGCGAAGCGCTTCTGGCGCAGGCATTCCAGAACCAGAAGTATGCGGCAAACCAGGTTGCTGAGAAGTCCACTCAATACAACATATTGAAGCAGAACGCGGATTCCAACAACCAGCTTTATGAGAGCATTCTGCAAAAGGTCAAGGAGGCCAGTCTGGTGGCCCGGATCAAGGCGAACAACGTCAACGTCATCGACCGGGCTGTGCCGGAATTTCTGCCCGTCAAGCCCAAGATCGTGCTCAACCTGGCTCTGGGGCTGATTCTCGGCCTGGGGCTGGGGATTGGAATTGCTTTCCTGCAGGCGCACTTTGACACCACATTGAAAACCGTCGAGGAGGTTGACCGCTTCCTGGGTCTGCCTGCCCTGGCGATGATTCCTGCCGTCGAGTCTCTCTCTGAACTGGTGGTGGACGGCAATCATGGCAACAATGGCCACGGCTTGATGCTTCCCGATATCCTCGATACATCGCAGATGACAAAGGCTGAGTCTCCCTGGTACCGAATTGACAAACAGGTCCAGCAGAAATACTCGCCGCTGGTAGAGGCTTTCCGGACGCTGGGAAGTTCAGTGATGCTGGAAGCTGTCGGCCGGAAAAAAGTGCTCCGGAGCATTGTGGTCACCAGTTCCCAGCCGGGCGAGGGTAAAACCACGGTGTCGGTAAACCTCGCTATCGCCCTGGCGCAGCAGGGGAGCCGCGTCATCCTGGTTGACGCTGACCTTCGGCGTCCTTCTGTTCATCGGGCGCTGGGTTTCCGGAACATTCGCGGGCTGTCAGGTTACTTGTCGGGATTGAGCGATTGGGCTCCCTGTGTATTGCCCGGTCTCTCGCCGGGGCTTGACACTTTGCCTGCCGGGCGCTCGGCCATGAACCCGATTGCCCTGTTGTCCTCCACGCGAATGAGGATTCTGATCAGCCAGATGCTTGAAGAATACGACTATCTCATCATTGATTCTCCGGCGCTCATGCCCAATCTGATGGACGCGCGCGTCCTGGCCGGGCTGGTTGACGGCAGCCTCATGGTGGTCCGAAGTGGGATGGCGCCTCGGGACTATGTCATCAGGGCGCGGAAGCAACTGAACAATGTGGTCGGGGTGGTTCTGAACCGCATGGATGTGCGGGCCATGGAGGACTACTACGGCTACGACACATACGGATACAGCAACACCCGCACCAGTACAGAGGGCGATGAAGAATCCGGCCGTACTCCGTACGAGAAACGGATCGCAGGGTAAAGGATTTTGCGCAATCTGCAGCCCGGACATGGGAATGCATGGGAAATCCGGCCCAGTGAGGTTGCATCCGGTTGCGGAGAGAGAGCTGTTAAGGCCTGACCGCAATCAGGGGTGGAAGGATTCCGGCAAGGTTCCGGTTGAGTGAAGCCGGAGGATGATTCCAGGGTTGTTTTTTGGGGGACACAGACGGTGTGGCTCAGAGGGCGGAGCTATACACCGATGTCAGAACCGATATTTGGATTCCAGAATAGCCGGAGAGACGGGCAAAAAGAAGCAGGTCTTTCAACGCCCGCAAGCGTCCAGAACGCCGCCTTGGGTGGGGGAAGCGCCGGGGGGCTGGCTTTTGCTTCATGTGATTTCCAACGCTCTGATAGCCAGGTGAAACTTATGCCACTTCGTGTAATGCGCAATCAACGGAATCTGGGGACGCTGGCGTCGTCATTGCCGCAGGCGGGTCCGGTTGATGCCGAAAACCCCATCTCCGGCGAAAAACAGTTTGGGGAACTTCTCTGCCTGGAACGGAGAAGGGCAGAGAGGTCGAAAAAGCCCTTTCTGCTGATGCTCCTTGACCTCCGACAGGCCAAGGTAAACGGCAACACGGGAAGGATAATTGAAAACGTCTGGGCATCCGTGTGCTCCGCCTCGAGGGATTCGGATATCCGTGGCTGGTACTTGCAGGAAGCCGTCCTGGGCGTCATCTTTGTTGAAGTCAGGCAGGAAGGCCCGATATCCGTAAGCGACATCATCCGCGAGAAAGTAATTTCCGCCCTCTCCAAACGCCTCAAAGCGGACGATATCAACCAGATCGACATCCGGATGTACCTGCAGCCGGACAACGCCTCCAACTGGGAGAACTGGTCAGCCCTCTACCGTGATTTGAGGGAGAAAGAATCGGGCAGGAAGCTGCATCGCACTGTAAAAAGGGGGCTCGATATCATCGGAAGCGCGACGGCCCTGTGCTTGCTTTCACCCCTGATGGCGGTCATTGCGCTGCTGATCAAGGTGACATCAGATGGCTCAATCCTCTTCCGGCAGTCACGGGTGGGTTATCGCGGCGTGCCTTTTACTTTCTTAAAATTCCGGACCATGCGTCACTCCAATGACGGGTCTGTACACAAAGAATTTATTCAGCGGTTTATTGCCGGCGAAATGAATTCAGCGGAGCCGGCCCCTGTCTACAAGATCAAGGAGGATCCGCGCATTACGCGGATCGGCAAATTCCTGCGCAAGACCAGCCTGGATGAATTGCCGCAGTTCTGGAACGTCCTGATGGGTGAAATGTCATTGGTGGGGCCGCGCCCTCCCATTCCCTATGAAGTCGAATACTACGACATCTGGCACAGGCGGCGGATCCTTGAAGTCAAACCCGGCTTGACGGGTTTGTGGCAAGTCAAGGGGCGCAGCCGCACGACGTTCAATGACATGGTTCGGCTTGATCTGCAATACGCGCGATCATGGTCGATATGGCTCGACCTCAAGATTTTGTTTGAAACACCGCTTGCCATGATTTCGGGCGACGGAGCCTATTGAAGGCAAATCTTACCTGCCCGGCAAATTGAACTCAACAGTTCAAGCTTGCATATCTCATGCTTCCCGCAGGTTTGCGCCTGAGGGTGCGAGACCAGTGTGGCAGGAAGGCGGACAGTCCGGGCAGATCGGCAAATGACTCGCTGGGGGCTTCCCAGGGTCCGGCCGCTCCGGACAAAACGGGGGTGCAACATGGTTGGAGTTGGAGTGATTGGTTACGGCTATTGGGGGCCTAATATCGTCAGGAATTTACAGACCCTGGCTGGCGCACGGGTTGTGGGCATTTGCGACAAGAATCCTGCAGCGTTGCGGCGTGCGGAGTCGGTGAATCACGGCACGCGGCTGCTCAGCGATCCTCAAGATATCTTTTCTTCGCCTGATATTGACGCCGTTGCAGTGGTTTCGCCGGTTTGGACACATTATGAACTGGCCAAGGCGGGCCTCGAGAATGGGAAACACGTCTTTGTGGAAAAGCCTTTTACGCGCACGAGCGCAGAAGCCGAGGAGCTCATCGAGATCGCCCGGAAAAAGAACCTGAAGATCATGGTGGACCATACGTTCCTCTTTACGGGCGCGGTCCGAAAAATCCGTCAGTTAGTGGACGAAGGGACCCTGGGACCTCTCTACTACTACGACTCGATGAGGGTCAACCTGGGTCTTTTCCAGCACGACGTCAATGTCATCTGGGACCTGGCCCCGCATGATCTCTCTATTCTTGACCACCTGATCCAGAAAGACCCTGAGGCTATCATCGCCACGGGCGAACACCATCTCAACGGGCTCGAAGACGTGGCCTTTATTACGATCTATTTCCCCGGAAATGTGATCGCGCACGTAAATGTGAACTGGCTTTCTCCCGTCAAGGTCCGGACCACCCTGATCGGTGGTGAGAAAAGGATGCTGGTCTGGAACGATCTGGAGGCGGACGAGAAGATCAAGGTTTACGACAAGGGCGTTGAGATGAGAAATCACGAGGGGGTTTATAACCTGCTCGTCAGCTACCGCTCGGGCGACATGTGGGCGCCCAAGTTGGAGCAATGCGAGGCCCTTCGGACCGAACTGGCCTACTTCGTCCACTGCATCGAGAGCGGTGAAACTCCTTTCAATGGCGGAGAGGCGGGTCTGCGGGTTGTCAGGATGCTGGAGGCGGCGGAGAAGTCGCTGAAAGAAAAAGGAAAGGCTGTTTACCTATGAGCGAATTCGTCTGTGTCTCCCCTGATGTCAGGCTCGGAGCGGGCGTCAAGCTTTCCAAATTTGTCAATCTTTATGGCTGCGAAATCGGCGACGAAACCAAGATCGGGGCCTTTGTCGAAGTCCAGAAGAACGCCAGAATCGGGAAACGCTGCAAGATTTCGAGCCACACCTTTATTTGTGAAGGCGTCACGATTGAAGACAACGTGTTTGTCGGGCACGGAGTAACCTTCATCAACGACAGTTACCCGCGGGCGGCAAATCCGGATGGGACGCTGCAGACAGAAAAAGACTGGAAGGTTGAGCGGACGCTGGTCAAGAAGGGAGCTTCCATCGGCTCGGGTTCAACCATTCTTGCCAACGTGACCATTGGTGAAAACGCCATCGTTGGGGCCGGGGCTGTTGTGACGAAGGATGTTGCCGCCAACGTGATTGTGGTGGGCAGTCCCGCAAGGTTTTTGAGATCGATAGCCATGGGAGGAAATAATGGGCACAGTCTATAAAGTACCGTTTCTTGATTTGACCGGATTGCACGCCGGGATTGAAGAAGATCTGGTGGCGGTTTTCAGGCGGGCCGTGAGGACGGCCGGATTTGTGGGCGGTCCTGAAGTGGAGCAGTTTGAAAACGAATTTGCTGAATTCTGCGACGTTGACCATAGCGTCGGCGTCAACAGCGGCACCGATGCGCTGAGGTTTGCTCTGATCGCTGCGGGCGTGGGTTCCGGCGATGCCGTGGTCACCGTCCCCAGCACCTTTATCGCCACCACGGAAGCGATTTCACAGGCAGGAGCGGTGCCCCGGTTTGTGGACGTGGACTCCCGGACCTACAACATGGACGCCGGCCGGCTGGAAGACTATCTGGCCAACCAGTGCGTTGTGGACGGCGCCAGCGGACGCCTGCTTGACCTTGCGACCGGCCATGTGGTGAAGGCCATCGTCCCGGTCCATCTTTACGGCCAGCCCGTGGACATGGATCCGATCCTGGCGCTGGCGGAACGTTACCATCTGGTGGTGATTGAAGACGCCTGCCAGGCGCACGGCGCGCAATACTTTTCAAGAAAAATGAAGAAGTGGAGAATGGCGGGCTCCATGGGACTTGCCGCGGCATTCAGTTTCTACCCGGGGAAGAACCTGGGCGCCTGCGGCGAGGGCGGCGCCGTCACCACGAATGATCCCGAAGTGGCGCGGAAGGTCCGCATGCTGCGTGACCACGGCCAGCCCAGAAAGTACTATCACGACGTTGAAGGCTACAACGGCCGGCTGGACGCCATTCAGGCAGGAATTCTGCGGGTCAAGCTCAGGTCTCTTGCCGAGTGGAACGAGAAACGGCGCGGGGCTGCGGCCCGTTACCGCCAATTGCTGGCAGGGCAGCCTGTCCAATTGCCCCACGAACCGGAGTGGGCCCACGCCATTTACCATCTGTTTGTTGTCCGGATCGAGGGCCGTAGCGAGGCCATGGAATTTCTATCTGAAGCAGGCATCGGGAGCGGAATTCACTACCCCATTCCTTTGCACCTTCAAAAGGCCTACAGCCATCTGGGTTATAAAGCCGGGGACTTTCCGGTGGCCGAAAAAGCGGCTGAAGAGATCGTCTCGCTCCCGATGTTCCCAGGGATCACCAACGAGCAGCAGCGGCTTGTGGCCGCCCGGCTGGAGCAATTCGCCAATAAGCTGTCCGGCGGCGAAGCGAGAGAAGCCGCCGCTTAACCGTGTTTTCCGCGCCGGGACTCCGGTCCCGGTGCGAACCACGGGGGCTGGAAATCGCCCTGCCAGCATTTGAGGAAGTCATCTTCGTGGTGCTTTCTCTTCAGTCACTTTCGCCCCGCGAGTTGATAGAACCGCTTTCTCGCGGTCAAGACTGGATACCTATCGTCATCGGAGGGATCCCCAATGTTGAATGCTGAAGGACGACCGGTCCCCAAGTTGGCAAGTAACGGCAAGACAAAGATGAAAATTTGGATCGACATGGACAATTCGCCCCATGTTCCTTTTTTCGTGCCCATTATTAAAGAACTCGAGGAGCTGGGCTATCCGGTCGTGTTGACGGCGCGGGATTGCTTTCAGGTTTGTGATTTAGTCAAGCTTTACAATCTGCCTTGCACGTTTGTGGGGCGCCATTACGGCAAGCACAAAGTGGCAAAGATTGCCGGCACCTGTTATCGCGCTCTGCGGCTGGCTTCCTTGCTGAGAGGTGAAGATGTGCGCCTTGCAGTGGCCCACGGGTCACGCGCTCTAACGATTGCATCGACCCTTCTGGGAATCCCCTCGTTGTGCCTTTGGGACTATGAGTTTACCAAGGGCACCGGGAAGTTTCGCCCTGACTGGATGATGGTTCCTGCGGTAATTCCGGATTCCGCGATTCAGCTTGACCCGCATCGGGTGTTCAAATATCAGGGAATCAAAGAAGATGTATATGTCCCCGGGTTCACCCCTGATCCCGGCTTGCGGGCCCGGCTGGGGCTGGAGGAAGGCGACTTTGTGGTTACCGCCCGTCCCCCCGCCGATGAGGCGCATTACTACAATCCTGAGAGTGACCAGCTTTTTCACGCGGCCATAAACTTTCTCGCGGAGGACCACGGCGCCAGGATAGTCCTGCTGCCGCGAAATGAAAAGCAGGGAGAGGCCGCGAAAGCGCTCTGGCCTGAGCTTTTTGCCAGGCGCAGAATCATCATTCCCGAACACGCTGTTGACGGCCTGAACCTGCTCTGGAGTTCTGACCTGGCCATCAGCGGCGGCGGTACGATGAACCGGGAGGCGGCGGCACTGGGAGTGCCCGTTTACAGTGTGTTCCGCGGAAAGATTGGCGCCGTTGACCGCTACCTCGCGCAAAACGGCCGCCTGGTTCTCCTGGAAAAGCTCTCCGATGTTCGTGAAAAGATCGTCGTGCCGAAGAAGGTGCGGCGGCGGGCTCCGGCCCATCATCAATCCCATACTTTGAGAACGATTGTTGATAACCTGGTTGCGATCATTGAGACGGGAAGGCTCAGCCAGAAAGCGGCGGCGTGAGCCTCAGCATGAAGCGCCTGGGGACCTGCCGGCTCACCACGGCAATTTGAGCTTCTTTCCTGAATGTCGGAATACGAATCGAGCACACACTATGGCCTCTGGAATCCTGTCAAGGCAATCCATCCAGCGCGAACTGGCAATGAGAGACCTTTGTGAAGATGCGGTCCGCAAACTGGTGGCCTACTGCCAGGCAAACAACTGGGCGGGCTACGACCCCTGCGACGCTCTGAACAGCCGGGTCTTTGGGATGCTACCTTTTCTGAATTCCCGTTTCCCCCGGCTAGCCCTCACCCAGGCTTTGAAGAGAAGTCCCATCAACCTCCGGCGGTTATTGCTGGTTCAGAAGGCCCAGAACCCGAAGGCGATGGCGCTCTTCCTTTCGGCGTTCGTCAGGCTGTCAGGTTCCAACCTTGTGGATGCGGAGCCGCTGGCTGGGTTCATGATCGAGAGGCTGATCGCGCTGCGGTCCCACCGCACGGATTACTGGTGCTGGGGATACAGTTTTCCGTGGCAAATGCGAAAAGATATCGTCCCGAGATGGGCCCCGAACCTGGTGTGTACCACCTTCGCGGCGAATGCTCTGCTGGACGTTTATGAAAAATTCCAGGATTCCCGCTGCCTGGAAATGGCGTCGAGCGCCGCGGAATATATCCTGAATGAACTCTACTGGACCCGGGGAGAAATTGTCTCCGGTTTCAGTGGCCCGCGGGCGGACCTTCAGGTCCAGGTCTATAACGCCAACTTCCTTGCCGCGGCGCTGTTGTGCAGGGTGTACCGGCATACGGGAGAGATTCGATTTCTCGATCCTGCCCTTACCGCCGCCCGTTATTCGGCGGCCATGCAGTTTCCCGATGGCTCCTGGACCTACGGAGAAACGAGCACTCAGCAATGGATTGACAATTTTCACACCGGATTCAACCTTTGCGCGCTGCGGTCCATCGGGCGTTATGGCGGGACCGGCGAGTTCGATGGATATCTCCGGCGCGGCCTTGATTTTTATCGGTCCCATTTCCTCTGTGAGAACGGCGCGGTGAGATATTTTCATGATCGCACTTATCCCATCGACATTCATTGCGTGGCCCAGACCATGATCACGCTGATGGAACTGCAAGACCTGGATCCCGCTTGCGTCAGCGAGGCCCAGTCGGTTTTCCAATGGGCCATGAACCACATGTGGGATGACCGGGGCTTCTTCTATTACCGCCTGCTCCCTCACTGGACAAACCGTACTTCTTATATCAGGTGGTCGCAGGCATGGATGCTGCTGGCCATGGCAACGCTCTTGTCGCGGCCCGGCGAAAGCAACACTCTGCCGGAATCCTTTCAGGTGACGGCTCCCGTAGAGGTTTAGCCATGGCGGATCTTCCTGCTTACGTCATTATCACTCCGGCGCGGAATGAGGCAGAGTTTATCGAACTGACCTTGAAGTCGATGGTGGCGCAGACCGTCAAGCCGCTCAAGTGGGTGATCGTCAATGACGGTTCAACCGACGGCACGGACGAAATCGTCAGCCGGTACGCGGCTGAATATCCGTGGATTGAGCTGGTCAGGATGCCCGAGCGCCGCGAGCGCCATTTTGCGGGGAAGGTTTATGCGTTCAATGCAGGCTACTCCCGCGTGAAGGATCTGGATTATGCGGCGATCGTCAGCATGGACGCCGACATTTCTTTCGAAGAAGACTATTTCGCTTTCCTGCTGACCAAGTTTGTCGAAAATCCGAGGTTGGGGCTGGTCGGCACTCCTTACTGGCAAGAAAGAATAACTTACGATTTCCGATACAGTAGCACCGAAGACGTATCAGGCGCGTGCCAGATGTTTCGTCGGGAATGCTTCGAAGCCATCGGTGGGTATCTGCCCGTGAAGGCCGGCGGAATCGACTTGATCGCGGTTCTGAGTGCACGCTCTAAAGGCTGGCAAACGAAAACCTTTATGGAGAGAGCCTGTATTCACCACGGTCTCAGTCGAAGTTTCTGGAATCCCCGAAAGGGCGGCATCCAGTACACCTCGTACCAGGGGCGGTTCCAGTTGGGCCACAAGGACTACTTGCTGGGCTGCCATCCCCTCTGGGAGTTTTTCAGGTGTATCCATCAAATGAGACGCAAGCCATTCTTCATCGGCGGGGCCTTGATGATGGCCGCTTACTTCTGGGACATGCTCAGGCGTGTTGAGCGCACCATGCCGGAAGAACTTGTCCAGCTTCGGCGCGGGGAACAGATGGGCCGGCTGAAGAGCTTCTTCCTGAGAGGCGCCCATACCCATGCTCAGGTCGATTAACGGCCGTGTTGGACACCAAATCTTCTGAGGCAGGCGCGAAAACGGATTGTCTGGAATGAGTAACCTCCACCAACTTGAAATCAATTTTCCTGTGGCTGAACCAGCACAGAAGCAGCCGAAGTAAATCGTCCCATGAAATCCTGAGGAAGGTGCATCGTGGCCTTGCGTGGAAAGGACTCTGTGTCTGAATTTGTTGTTCCATCGGTCAACGATGGCCATCTGGAGGGGCGGACGGCCGCGAGCTCTGAAGGAACCGATGTGGGCGTTCTCATCATCAACGCCGACGACTGGGGCCGCGACTTTCTGACCACGGACCGGACGCTGGATTGTCTCCTTCGGGGAACGGTTTCATCTGTCAGCGCAATGGTTTTCATGAAAGATTCAGAGCGAGCGGCCGCCGTAGCTTTGGAGCGAGGCATTGACGCCGGCCTCCATTTGAACCTGACAACGGCCTTTTCGTCGCCACGGCACCCCGCCGGGCTTGCGGAGCGCCAGCGGAACGTTGCTGCCTACCTGCGCAGAAACCGTTTTTCGCAGGTGGTCTTTAACCCCCTGCTGGCCAAATCCTTTGAGTATGTAGTGCGGGCGCAGATTGAAGAGTATTGCCGGCTTTACGGAGCGCTGCCCGAGCGGATCGACGGCCATCATCACATGCACCTTTGTGCCAACGTCATCTGGGGAGGGCTGCTGCCGCCCGGGATCACGGTGCGTCGGAATTTCTCATTTCAACCCGGCGAAAAAAGCTTGTGGAACCGGCTCTACCGGCAGGCTGTGGACTTCCATCTGGCGCGGAGCCACCGTATGACCGACTACTTTCTTTCCCTGAGGCCCTTTGACCCGCTGAGCCGGCTGCAGGAGGTCTTCTCGCTGGCCAGACAGCATGTGGTGGAACTGGAAGCGCATCTTGTGAACGCGCATGAATATCGTTTTCTGGCGGGAGGCGAGATCTTCCGGTACACAGAGGGCCTGAGGATTGCGCCGCGATACGTGGCGAAGGCAAACGGGCAAGCGAAGAGTTGTTTCTCGGGCAGATTTAATGGCCTCGTGCAAATTTTACGCGGTGTTCCAAAATTGAACACATTTTTGATTTTCGTTAGTTTCCAAGCACTAAATATTTTAGTAAATGCAGTATTATCAACATGTTAAAAATATTATAGTTTCTGGCACTTGAAAATCCCATGCGTCCCAAAACAGCCGGAAAAAAGCCAAAAATTGCCTAAATTATGCGGCTAGTTTATCTCGCGGCCCGCCACGGGTTACTGGCGGGGGCACAGGTGGGCGGCCCGCTGATTCCCACAATCAAGAAAGGTTATTCACCCATGGAAGTTTGCTGCAAACAGGTACAGTTTCGCGGAAAGCTGGTTCGCATTGCCCATCTTGACGCTGAAGGCTACCAGTTTCTTGAGGATCCTGAGGCGGCGGTGGCCGTGCTGCGGAAGAGCCGGCCTCACGCGGACCTGTTCACGTTTATTCAGAGGCTTTCCAGCCGCTCGCCCGAACACGGCTACCCAATGGAGTGGGACAACTTTGCCGTTCTCCCCGTTTCGACCTTCGACGAATGGATCACGAACCAGATCCGCTTCAAGGTGAGGAACAAGATCCGGAAGGCGGAGAAGCAGGGTGTCAGCGCCCGCGAGGTTCCCTTTGACGACGATCTCATTCAGGGCATCCACGCGATTTACAACGAGTCGCCGATCCGCCAGGGCAGGCGCTTCTGGCATTACGGCAAAGGCCTCGAGACGGTACGCGAGATGACGGGGACTTATCTGGACCAGAGCATCTTTATCGGCGCGTTTTTCAAGGGCGAAATGATTGGGTTCGTCAAGCTCGTCACCGACGAAAAGCGGAGCCAGGCCGGACTGATGCACATTGTGGCCATGAACCGGCACCGGGACCTGGCAGCGACCAATGCGTTGATTGCCCAGGCCGTGAAATCCTGCGCGGAGCGGAACATTCCCAGCCTCTGGTACGCGAACTTCTCCTACGGCAAGAGGGAAGGCGACACTCTGGCGGATTTCAAGCGGCACAACGGGTTCGAAAAGGTGGAGATTCCCCGATATTACGTTCCCCTGACGCTCGCGGGGCGCGCGGCCCTCCGGCTGGGCCTTCACCGCAGTCTTCTGGAGTGGGTTCCCGCCCCGGCCGTGGTTCAATATCGCAAGATTCGCAATCTCTGGTACGCAAAAAAATTCCCCGGCTTGGAAAACGCTTAAAAGAGGTTCCCGGGCGGAGAACGGCGGCCAGGCGCCGCCGGGATGGAATTGGGAAAGCGACGGTCAGGAACAGTTATGCCTGGAATTGTGGGTTTCATTACGAAAATGCCGCGCGAAAGCGCCGAGCCGCAGTTGCACAAAATGGTGCAGTCCATTTGCCATGAGCCGTTCTACACGACGGGAACGTGGATTGACGAGTCGCTGGGTGTGTACGTGGGGTGGGCCCTGCATAAAGATTCCTTTGCGGACGCGCAGCCTTTAGTCAACGAACGGCAGGACGTGGTGCTGGTGTTTTCCGGTGAAGAATACCCCGAGCCGGGGACGGCAGCGCGGCTCAAGGGCCGCGGACATCAACTGGAGGCGAAAGGCCCCTCCTACCTGGTCCACCTTTATGAAGAGGACCCCGAGTTTCCGGCGGGCCTGAACGGAAGGTTCCATGGGCTGGTGATTGACCGGCGGCAGGCGAGGGCGGTTCTTTTCAACGATCGTTACGGGATGCAACGGCTTTGCTTCCACGAGTCTGCGGGGGCCTTTTATTTTGCCGCGGAAGCCAAGGCCATCCTGGCCGTGCGGCCGGAACTGCGCAAGCTGGACATGCAGGGATTGGGAGAATTTGTGGCCTGCAGCTGCGTGCTGGAGAACCGCACGCTGTTCGAGGGCGTCAGCCTGGTGCCGGGCGGCGCCGCCTGGGAATTCCGCAACGGGCCGGTCCCGCAGAAGCGCTTCTATTTCACCAGCCGCGAATGGGAAGAACAGCCGCCGCTGAGCGCCGAGGAATACTACCAGGAACTGAGGCAGGCTTTCTCGCGGAACCTGGGCCGCTACTTTAACGGCCGCCAGGCGGTGGGAGTTTCTCTCACCGGGGGCTTGGACACACGGGTGATCATGGCCTGGCGGAAGGCCCCGCCCGATTCGCTGCCCTGCTACACCTACGGCGGAATGTTCCGCGATTGCCGCGACGTGCAGGTGGCCCGGCAGGTGGCCGGACTCTGCAACCAGCCTTACAGCGTGGTGACGGTGGGCGACGAGTTTCTTTCGAATTTTCCCCACTACGCCGAGCGCAGCGTTTATTTGAGCGACGGAAGCGTCCATGTCAACCGGGCTGCCGACCTGTACGTCAGCGAAAAGGCACGGGAGATTGCTCCGGTCAGGATTGTAGGGACCTTCGGCAGCGAAGTGCTGACCCGCGTGCCGATGTTCAAGCCTGTGCAACCCATGCCCGGACTGTTCCAACCGGAACTGTACTGCTCTGTCCGGCAGGCGAAGCAGACCTACGACAGGGCCCGGCAGGACCATCCTGTCACTTTTGCGGCTTTCCGGCAGTTGCCCTGGTGGCACAACGGAGTTCTTGCGCTGGAGCAGATTCATCTGGCGGTCCGTTTCCCCTACCTGGACAACGATTTTGTCCGGGTGGTTTACCGGGAGCCGAAGGTGCTGGATATGAATCGTGATGTCCGCTGGCGGATGATCTGCGACGGCAATCCGGCGCTGGGCCGGGTCTCCAGCGACCGCGGCGTCAACGGGCTGAAAGCGCGGCTTTCCACCGCGCCCTCCCGCAACTTCCACGAGTTCACCTTCAGGGCGGAATACGCCTACGACTACGGCATGCCCCAGTGGCTGGCCAGGATCGACCATTTCTTTTCTCCGCTGCGCTTCGAACGGTTGTTCCTGGGGCGGCACAAGTTTGCCCATTATCGCGTCTGGTACCGCGACTTCCTTTCCGGCTATGTTCGCGATGTGCTGCTGGATTCGCGCAGCCTCTCCCGGCCTTACGTGGAGCGCAAGGGGCTGGAAGCCGTGGTGCAGGGCCACCTCAGGGGCGACCGCAACTACACCGTTGAGCTGCACACCCTGCTGAGCCTGGAACTCCTGCACCGCCAGTTCATTGACGGGCAATAAGGCGTCCTTTCCACACCAGGTCATTCTTTATGAGTTCTCTTGCCACTCTGGTTTTCGGGTTTGGAATCCTGGCGCTTTTTGTGCTTTACCGGGACCCCAAGTCGCGGCCTTCACTGGCCCTGTGGATTCCCACCGTGTGGATCCTGCTGGCGGGCTCGCGGATGGTTTCCATGTGGTTCAAGAACCCGGCCGACGTGGTGCGGACCGCCAGCCAGGTGGGGGAAGGCAGTCCTCTCGACAGCGTCATCCTGGCGGGGCTGCTGATGGCCGGGGTCATTGTTCTGGCCTGCCGGCTGCGCCGGGTGGTGGGGGTGCTGAAAATGAACTGGCCCCTGCTGGCCTTTTTCGGCTATTGCGCCGTCAGTATCTTGTGGTCGGCCACTCCCGAACTGGCGCTGAAGAGATGGGTGAAGGCGACCGGCGACGTGGTGATGGTGCTGATTATTCTGACCGACCGGAACCGGATGGAAGCGATCAAGCGGATCATCACGCGGGTGGCTTTTATCCTGATGCCGCTCTCCGTGCTACTGATCGAGTTTTATCCCACCATGGGCCGCAGCTACAGCCTTGTGGATGTCGATTACACCTACACGGGCGTCGCAACCAATAAGAACATGCTCGGCGTGATCTGTATGGTTGCCGGGCTGGGCTGCTTCTGGCTTTTCGTCAAGGCGTTGCGGGACAAGAGGCGGCAAACCAGGAACCTGCTGGCCCTGGGGGCGACCCTGGCAACCGTGCTGTGGCTATTTGTGGTGGCCAACTCGATTACACCGCTGGTCTGTTTTCTGATGGGAGTGGCGCTGATTGTGATAGTGAACCTGCCTGGAACTCACCGTCCGTCGAACGTGCATGTCGTGGTGGCGGCAATGGTGTCCGCTGCGGCCCTGGTGTTTATTTTCCCGGAGATATTCACTTCCATCATTCACCTGTTTGGACGGAACACGACGCTGACGGGCCGGACCGACCTGTGGAAGGCGCTGGTTGCCATGGACACCCATCCGTGGTTCGGCACGGGCTTTGAGAGTTTCTGGCTGGGGAACAGGCTCGAACAACTCTGGAGCCTTTTCCCCTGGCAGCCCAATGAGGCCCACAACGGTTACCTGGAAGTTTACCTGAACCTGGGATGGGCCGGGGTGGGTCTGCTGGCCCTCCTGCTGGGTACGGGCTACCGGCACCTGGTGGCGGTGTACCGGCTTGACCCGATGGCTGGCAGCCTGAGGCTGGCGTATTTTGCCGCCGCGGTGGCTTACAGCTTTGCGGAGGCGGGTTTCAGGATGCTCGATCCCATGTGGATTTTTCTCCTGCTGGCCATCATTGCGGTGCCCGCCGCCCGCAAGGATATAGAACCGCCGCTGGACGCAGCGCAGGAATTCGTTCCTGTGGAAGTTGTGCCAGACGATGATGCGGTTTATGAGAGGGTCCGTTGAGGCCATTTGACGCTGAAGGAAAGTTCCATCCGGTGGCCGACGGTCACGGTGAGTTGCGCCGCCTTGCGGTGCGCGGCGCCGGCGCCGCCGTCTCCGCCCAGGGCATTTCCCTGTGCGTCCAGATGGTTGCGACTGTGGTCCTGGCGCGGCTGCTGCTGCCTTCGGACTTCGGCGTGGTGGCGATGGTGACCACCGTGAGCCTGCTGATCATGAATTTCGGGCTGAACGGGTTTACAGAAGCCGTTGTACAGTCCGAAGAAATCAGCCACGCGCTGGCCACCAACCTTTTCTGGATCAACCTGGGCGCCAGCCTTCTGCTGACGGTGGGGTTTGCGGCCGCAGGCTCACTGCTGGCGAGGTTCTACGGTGACCCGCGGGTGACGATGGTGTCCATCGGGGTTTCGCTGACCATCTTCATCACCGGCGCCTCAGTGCTGCACCTGGCGCTGCTGAAGCGGGCCATGCAATTTCCGGTGACCGCCGCCAACAACGTTTTCGCCCGCGGCGTCGCCGTGGCGGTGTCCATCGTTCTCGCCCTGATGGGCTGGGGATACTGGGCGCTGGTGGCCGGAGTCATTGCCCTGCCGCTCAGCACCACCGCCGGCGCCTGGATGCTTTGCCGCTGGGTGCCGGGGCTTCCGCGGCGGGCCGCCGGAACGGCCAAGCTGGTGCGGTTTGCCATCAACGTTTACGGCCATTTCACGGTGAACTATTTTGCCCGCAACATGGACAACGTCCTGGTGGGATGGAGGTTTGGGGCGCAGTCGTTGGGCTTTTACAAAAAGGCCTATGACCTGTTCGCCCTTTCTTCCGCCCAGCTCGTATCGCCCCTGTCGTTGGTTGCCGTCTCGGCCTTGAGCCGGTTGAAGAACGACGCGCTCCAGTACAGGCGGTATTTCCTGCGGGCGCTGGCTCTGCTGGCGTTTGTGGGCATGGGAGTGGGAGCGGACCTGAGCCTGGTGGGCAAAGACCTGATCCGCGTGGTGCTGGGCCCTGGATGGGACCAGGCGGGCCGCATCTTCGTTTTCTTCGGGCCGGGGATCGGCGTCATGCTGCTTTATTACACCCACAGCTGGATTCATCTTTCCATCGGGACCGCGAACCGCTGGTTTCGCTGGGGAATCGTCGAGCTTGTGGTGACGGGCTTGCTGCTTGTGCTGGGACTGCACTGGGGCCCGGTGGGGATCGCGATGGCGTGGACAGCGTCATTCTGGATCCTGTTGTTCCCGTCGTTCTGGTACGCCGGAAAGCCCATCGGCTTTGGAGTGAAGCCCGTGCTGGAGACGATCTGGCGGTACATCGTGGCCTCGGCAATGGCGACCGGCGCGTGCGTCTGGCTGGTGTGGTATTCCCATCCCTTCGGTGCGGAAACGGGGATCGGGGGGGCGCTGGCCCGGATGATGACCGTTTCACTTCTGTTCGGGACGTTCTATCTGATCGCTGTGGTGGCTTTGCACCGCAGCCTGGAACCTCTCTATCAGGTGGTGAGGCTTTTGCCGGACATGCTCTCGTCCCGCCGCTCGTCAAAGCCGGCTCCTGCGGCCGCCGCGTCTAAAGGCGGGCTCCGCGCGGGCGCCGCGCTCAGGATGGCCGGCGAAGAAGTTCCCGAATCGAGTGGGAGGTAATTCAAGTGCGAACGTCAGCCCTGCAAGAGATTCCAAATCGGAAGGTGGAAGGTTTCCACGCTCCCGGCCGGGCAGTGCGGGCGGCGGCGGCCGAGGTTGGAGTGGCCCTGCTGACCGGAGGCACGGACCGGCACTACGCTTATGGCCTGGCTCTGTCTCTGGTGGCGGACGGGGTGCGCCTTGAGGTTGTGGGCGGCGCTGATGTGGACGGTCCGGAAATGCATTCGACCCCGGGATTGAACTTTCTGAATCTGCTGCAAAGACGGGAACCTGAGGCCGGCGTGGTGAAGAAAGTAACAAGACTGCTGGCTTACTACCTTCGCCTGATCGCCTACGCCAGGAGGGCCCGGCCAAAGGTATTTCACATCCTGTGGAACAACCGGATCGAGTGGTTCGACCGGACCCTGCTGATGCTGTATTACAGGATGATGGGAAAGAAGATTGTGGTGACCGCCCACAACGTGAACAGAGCCAGAAGAGACGGGAGAGACTCCCTGAGCAACCGGCTAACGCTGAGAATCCAATACCATCTGGCACATCATATCTTTGTCCACACCGGGAAGATGAAAGAAGAACTGGTGAGGGATTTTGGCGTTCGCGGAAAGGCCGTGACGGTGATTCCCTACGGGATCAACAACGCGGTTCCGCCCACGGAGCTGACGGCCGCGGAAGCCAAGCACCGGCTGGGCATCAGCAGCTTTGAGAAAACCATCCTGTTCTTCGGAAATATGCGCCCCTCGAAAGGTCTCCATGACCTGCTGGCGGCGTTTGAAGAGCTTCTGGCGAAGGATGCGCGCTACCGGCTGATCGTGGCCGGCGAGCCCATCAAGGGCCACAACCATTACTGGCAGCGGACCCGGCAGGCGCTGCGGCGCCTCGAGGAAAGCGGAAACGTTATCGTGAGGAACGAACGCATTCCTGACCAGGACATCGCTTTGTACTTTACCGCGGCGGACGTTCTGGCGCTTCCCTATACGGAGATTTTCCAGAGCGGGGTGCTCTTTCTGGGATATAGTTTTGGCCTTCCGGTGGTGGCGACGGACGTGGGAGAGTTGAAAGAAGACATCGTCGAGGGCCGTACAGGGTTCCTCTGCAGGCCGGGTGACCCCGACGGCCTGGCCGGTGCCATCGAGAAGTATTTTGAAAGCGATCTGTTCAGGGAGATGGAGAGCCGGAGACAGGAAATCCGCGATTACGCCGCCGCGCGCCATTCCTGGAGCGAGGTTTCGGCCATCACCCATGCCGTGTACAGGGAACTTTCGGGGAAGGAACTGCCCCGGGGTCTTTAGCGACGAGTGGCATTCCTGTGGTTAGCGCCCGGGAATGGATCGCTGAAACCAAGACCTTGAATTGGCACCCTTCGCGGAATTATCATGCAGGCAACTAAGACATATATCCAGAGTGCCTTGAAACGAGCCGGCCTATACCATCGTTTGAAATCGTCGTCTGCTTACACTTTTTATTGGTGGTTTGCGGACAGGTCGATGATTGAACGGGGCCGCAAGGAGTTAGCCTTCTACCTCGATCTCCTCCGTGGTTTCCGTAAAGGCGACCTTATTTTTGACATCGGAGCGAACCACGGCGGCAAGACCGCCGTTTTCTTGAGATTGGGAGCAAACGTTGTGGCTGTGGAACCTGACGCGACCAATCAGGACGTGTTGCGACAAAGATATTTGAAATACCGGCTGTCCCAGAGACCGGTGGTGATCGTTGGCAAGGCGGTCAGCGATAAGGAAGCCGTCGAAACCATGTGGGTTGACGAGGCCGGCTCCGCAAAGAATACTCTGAACCTGAAGTGGGTGGAAACATTGAGGACGGACGAGGAGCGTTTTGGCCATTCCCTGACGTTTGCGGAGCAGATTAAAGTGGAAACGGTGACCCTCGAAAAGCTGATGAAGGATTATGGCGAACCTTTTTTCATCAAGATTGACGTCGAAGGCTTTGAACTGAGTGTCCTGCGAGGCCTGCGCAAGCCCGTCCCGTATCTTTCCTTCGAGGTCAACCTTCCCGAGTTTCTTCAGGAAGGATTGAAGTGTGTCCAGCTTCTGGGCTCAATGGCTGCCGATGGACTGTTCAACTATGTTGTTGATTGCCAGCAGGGCCTGGTACTCAAACAGTGGCTTCGGGCGCAGGAGTTTTCAAACCTGCTGGCCCAGTGCCGCGACCCCAGTATCGAAGTCATCTGGAAAACCTATGCAGAGGATTAGGCAATCAACGCGGTTTGCAGAGCGCTGCCGGCGGGAACGTTGGCCGCTTCCCTTGGCGCCTGGTCCCGCGCGGATTTACACTTCGATAAGCACCCAGAATTAGTCGCCATCTTTGAAGTGTTGTATTTAACGTCAAGAGAGGTTTCATGCGAATCTGCCACGTCGTAGGAGCACGACCCAATTTTATGAAGGCCGCGCCGGTGGTCCGGGCGCTGGCGGCGTACCGGGTGGAGCAGAGGGTTGTCCACACCGGACAGCACTACGACTTCAACATGTCGGAGGTGTTCTTCCGCCAACTGGGAATGCCGGCTCCCGACATCAACCTACAGGTTGGTTCCGGAAGCCACGCGCAGCAGACCGCCCAGATTATGGAGCGCTTTGAGCCCGTGCTGCTGGAAACCAAACCGGACCTGGTGGTGGTTTACGGCGACGTCAACTCCACCGTCGCGGCGGCCCTGGTCTGCTCAAAACTGATGATTCGGATTGCCCACGTCGAGGCCGGCCTGCGGTCGTTTGACCGGACGATGCCGGAAGAGATCAACCGGCTGCTGACCGACCAGGTGTGCGACCTGCTGTTCACGCCCTCGGAAGACGGCAACCGCAACCTGGCGCGGGAAGGGGTGAGCTCTGAAAAGGTATTTTTTGTGGGCAACGTGATGATCGACACCCTGACCCGCATGCTGCCCCAGGCGGATGACTGCCTGCCGGCGGACCTGCCCAGGAAATACGCGCTGGTGACCCTCCACCGCCCGTCGAACGTGGATGAACTGGACTGGCTGGCCGTTTTGATTTCCAGCCTGGAAAAAGCCAGCCGGGAACTCGCCTTCATTTTTCCCGTCCATCCCCGCACGCGGCAGAAGATGGCAGACCTTGGCATCCAGCCGAACGGGAACGGACACATCCGTTTCCTGGAGCCGCTGCCCTACCTCGAGTTCCTCGCCCTGCAGAAGCATGCCGCCGTGGTGATTACAGACTCCGGGGGCATCCAGGAAGAAACGACGTTCCTCGGGGTGCCCTGCCTCACGGTGCGGGAAAATACCGAGCGGCCGGTGACCCTTTCCATGGGAACCAACATCCTGGTGGGTAAGGACGCCCGGCGGCTCATCGACGAACTCGGCCGCATTCTGGACCGGCCCGGAAAGCAGGGGGACATTCCCCCGCTCTGGGACGGGCACGCGGCAGAACGGATTGCCGGGGTCATCATGCAGGGCGAGTTGCGCATGGCGGAGGCGGAAACGCCGGACCTTGCGGGATTTCATGAAAAACCCCTCCGCGAGGAAACGGACCGGCCAGACCGGTCCCATTGAACAGGACGTGGTTCCTGACCTTTTTCTGTTCCCCTGTCCAGTAGTTGGAGTTGCACCGGGATTTGTATACTGGTGGAGTCATCGGAATATCTGCGGGGATCGCTATTTCGCAGAGGCCCTGGCAATCGGAAATTTAAGAGGGCAGAGGGAACATGCAACGTAAACTGGCTGTACTGCTTTTTGTCGTCGTGATTGGATTTCCCGGGTATCTCAGCGCACAGAGTGCCAGCGGGATTATCGCACCGAGCAGAATGATTAACTGGAGCAATGCCGGCGTGCAGGGAGGTATTCAGGATAGGACCTCCATTTGCGCCACCCTGAGCCCTGGCGCCACGGCATCGCAAATCAACAGCGCTATCGCGTCCTGTCCGAGCGGTGAGGTGGTTTCACTGGCGGCGGGAACGTACAACCTGACGGCGGGCATCGTTTTCAATGAGCATGACAACGTCACGCTGCGCGGAGCCGGGGCATACTCCACATTTCTGGTTTTCACTGGAAACACGTCTTGCCGTGGCCCATCCTCATCTATCTGCGTTCAAGGCGATTCCAACTGGAGCGGTACGCCCGCAAATACGGCCAACTGGACAGCCGGATATTCCGTTGGCGCGACTTCGGTCACTCTCGACAGCACGACGCACCTCTCCGCCGGAAGCCTGCTAATCCTAGACCAGGCGGACGATAGTTCTGACCCCGGAACGGTTTATGTTTGTCAGGTAATGGGTGTTTGTTCCACAGAAGGGCCAGGGGGCGCGGGAAGGTCAGGGCGCGCTCAGGAACAGGTTGTTACTGTTACTGGAGTTTCCGGCAGCACCGTCTCATTCACACCCGGATTGGACATGCCGAATTGGGCATCCGGGAAAAGCCCTGGCGGATATTGGGCGACAATTATAGCGCAAGGTGACGGGATCGAAAACCTCTCCATCGACAACACGAACTCAGGGGCTACTAGCGGCATCGTGATGGTGAACTCGGCGAACTGCTGGGTGAAAGGCGTCAGGTCGCTGAACTCGAATCGCAACCATGTCTGGCTGCAATACTCTGCCCATGATGAAGTTATTGACTCTTACTTCTACGGCACCCAGAACGGGGCTTCGGAGAGTTACGGCATAGAACCATGGATGTCGTCCGACAATCTGGTTGTGAACAACATCTTTCAGCACATTGTTAGCCCCACTTTGCAGAGTGGATCGGATAGCGGGAATGTGATTGCCTACAACTATTCCGTTGACGATTATTACCCGACTTCTGCGGCTTGGATGATGAATTCCCAATGGGATCACGGCGCGGGAATTGATAATACGCTTTACGAGGGCAATATCGGCGATGGGCTTACCACCGATGCCATTCATGGGACTCACAATTTTGACACCGCGTTTCGAAACTATTGGATCGGGTGGGAGTCCGGCAAGACGAACCAGACCGTCCCCATCCTTCTTTATGCCTACAGCCGGTATTTCAACATCGTAGGAAACGTTCTCGGCAAGGCTGGCTACCATACCAACTATGAGGATGTCGCGCCCAATGGTTCCAATTACAACACCTCGATCTATGGTTTGGGCTGGTCGGGCAATGGAAGCACCAGTTCAAGCGTGCCGGACGATCCGAACGTGGTGAACACGTTGATGCGCTGGGGCAACTACGATGTTGCAACGGGCAGCGTGCGTTGGAACACTTCTGAAGTGCCGAGCAGTATCGCGCAATACTCGAACCCCGTGCCATCCGGCCAATCCCTGCCCGCTTCGTTTTTCCTTTCCGCGAAGCCCGGCTGGTGGACGACCCCCTGGGGAAGCCCTCCGTGGCCCGCCATCGGGCCTGATGTCACAGGCGGACCCGGGCCGGGAGGCCACGCTTACGCCATCCCTGCCGAGCTCTGTTACAACAACACCTCCAAGGACAGCAACGGTGTCCTGAACTTCAGCGCGACGGGCTGCTACTCGAGCGTTCCCGCGCCTCCGGCGCCCACCGGCCTTGGCGCCGTGGCCCACTGATGTTTGCACAGGATTGAAACGCGGCGCTGTCTGATCGCCTGGTTTTATCCGGGCCTTCAGCAGCGCCGGCCACTCTTCCTTCTCCAATGATTTACCAGATCAACCCAATTCGTGACCGGCGATGGGAAACCTTTGTCGAGAGGCACCCCCATTCGTCCATTTTCCACCGGCCGGAGTGGCTGAAGGCCTTGTGGCGGACGTATGGTTACGAGCCCGTGGCCTATACCACCTCGGCGCCGCAGGAAGCATTGGCCAACGGCCTGGTGTTCTGCAGTGTTTCAAGCTGGCTCACCGGAAGGAGGCTGGTTTCGCTGCCTTTTTCCGACCATTGCGACCCTCTGCTGGACGAGGACGGTCCGGCCCCGGCCCTGCTCGATGAGCTGCGCGGGGAGCAAAAGAGGCGGAAATTCAGCCATGTTGAATTTCGGCCGCGCCATGAGTTCCCGGGCCTCGAATTCGGAGCGGAGCCGAGCCAGAGCTACTGTTTCCACGCCATTGATCTGGAGCGCGACGAGAAAGCCATCTACGCCGGTTTTCACAAAGACTGCGTTCAAAGGAAGATCAGGCGGGGGGAAAAGGAAAAGCTGGAATACGCGGAAGGGCAGTCGGCCTTGCTGCTGCGGATGTTCTACAACCTGTTTGTGCAAACCCGGCAACGGCAACAGGCCCCTCCCCAGCCGTTTCGCTGGTTTCAGAACCTGGCCGAATGCCTGGGCCCGGCCATGCAGGTGCGGCTTGCCCTGCGGGGCAGCCGCGTGGCGGCCGGCATCCTGACCCTTCAGCACCAAAAAACCCTGGTCTACAAATACGGGTGTTCCGACTCCGGGCTCAACAACCTGGGGGGCACGCCCTGGCTTTTCTGGAAAACCATTCAGGCCGCAAAAGCGCAAGGCTTGCAGGAACTCGATCTTGGCCGGTCGAGCTGGGACAATCCCGGACTCATAACTTTCAAAGACCGCCTGGGTGGAAGGCGAACTCCACTGAATTATTTTAAATATCCGCAGCCGTCCTCACGCACCAGTGTTCTGGGTGTGTTGAAGCGCCCTGCCGGGTGGGTCCTGGAACATGCCCCGCAGCCGGTTTTTATCGCGGCAGGGCGCGTTTTATACCGGCATTTTGGCTGATCGTTGTTGAAGACACCTTCACCTTATTTCCCGGAAGAAATTCTACTGAAGCCCTGACCACCCACGTGTGGAGGCTTGCAGGCGCGTGGACGGGGAAGGGTTACAGATTCAAGGATCCTTAGAGGCCTCTTCTGCCATGAAAATTGCAGTCATTGGGTTGAATCCCCGCACGGCCAGCGTCGAGCTGCGAGAGCGCATGTCTTTCAGCAAAGAACAGGCGGGCGAACTCTCAACGCAGATTCTGGCCCACGGCTTGATGCACGAAGTTCTCGTTCTCTCCACCTGTAACCGGACAGAGCTTTATGGTGTCCCCGACCGATGGACGGGCAATCGAACGGACATGCTGGAAAATTTCCTGATGTCCTATCGCAACCTGCAGCCAGAAAAAGTGAATGGGTCACTTTACAGGCACATTGACCGGGACGCAGTGCGGCACATCTATCGGGTTGCGTCCGGTCTGGACTCGATGATGCTGGGAGAGGCTGATATTCTGGGCCAGGTCCGCGCGGCTTACTCGGATGCCTACAAGCTTGGAGTTACGGGCCGGGTCCTGAACCGACTGTTTCAATCCGCCA
>JAJYJL010000628.1 GCA_021789565.1 Acidobacteriota bacterium | reverse complement strand
GGTGTCATGGCGCTCTGCACGCGGCCAATGATCCCAACAAAATGGTTCCGCAGGACTGCAACGTTTGCCACAACCTACTTTCCATGGGTGAAGCCAATCCGAAAATCCTGACGGACCTTGGTTTGGGCGATGCCTCGCCGCCATCTCAGTAATTTGCGATTGTTGCCTTTTTCGGACTAAGCGCTAACTTGCGGTTACTCTCATCCGGTGGTATGCTGCGTTTTATTTACCCCATCTCCGGGTCGTTTTGTTGACGGACGCGAAGTAGAAGTTGCGAGTATCTTTGGACCTTCCCGGGTAACTGGTGTTTGCGGCCATTACCATCCTGCTTGCCTGCTGAACAGCAGCGCCTTGCCTTTACCACACCAGCGTGCCGGGGGGCGCGGTTTGCATCTGTTCGAGGGAGGGTTTATGAACGAAGCTGTCTTTGCCCACCGCATTCAATTTGCATTCACAGTGATGTTTCACTACCTGTTTCCCATCCTCACCATGGGGCTTGGGTTCTTTATTGCTCTTTTTTCGACTTTACACCTTTTGACCAAGGACAAGCGCTACGCGGATGCTGCGCGCTTCTGGGCCAAGATCTTCGCCGTCAATTTTGCCCTGGGGGTTGTTACGGGCATTCCGCTGGAGTTTGAGTTTGGCACCAACTGGAGCCGTTTCTCCAGTTATGGCGGCGGGGTTTTCGGACAGACGCTGCCGCTGGAAGGCGTCTACGCCTTCTTCCTGGAGTCCGGTTTTCTGGGGATGTTTCTGGCGGGCGAAAAGCGAGTGGGAAGAACGCTGCACTGGATCTCAGGGTTGGGCGTTGCTTTCGGTTCTCTGCTTTCAGGATACTTTATCGTCGCCACCAACGCTTGGATGCAACACCCCGTGGGCTACGTGATGGATGCCTCGGGCGCCATCCACTTAAAATCGTTCTGGGCCGTCCTTCTGAATCCTTACGCGATCTGGCAATATGCCCACACGATTAATGGCGCCCTGCTGACGGCAGCCTTTGTCATCGGTGGTATTGGAGCCTTCTATCTTCTCTCAGCCCGTCACAGGGAATTCGGCATGCTTTCGGTGAAGACGGCGGTTGTGGCCGGGGTGATCCTTTCACTGACTCAATTGTTTCCTACCGGTGACTTGAACGGTGCCGACGTTGTCAAATACCAGCCCACAAAACTCGCAGCGATGGAAGGACTTTTTGATACCGTCCAAGGCGCGCCGCTGGCAATCGTCGGGATGCCGGACACTGAAACCGGCACGCTGATTGATCCCATCTACGTTCCGGAGTTTCTCAGTTTCCTTGCATATGGCAACTTCCGTGCCACCGTAGACGGGCTGAACAATTATTCAAAAGATCTCTGGCCACCGGTTGAACTCACGTATTACTGCTATCACATCATGGTTGGTCTGGGGACCATCTTTATCGCCCAGATGCTGATTGGCATTTTCCTGCTATGGCGGCGCAAGCTTTACTCAAGCAGGTGGTTTCTGTGGACGCTGATGTTCGCTATCCCGTTTCCCTATATCGCCAACGAGGCTGGATGGCTGGTTTCCGAAGTGGGGCGCCAACCCTGGCTGGTTTATGGCCTGATGAGAACACCGGCGGGAACTTCCGCCAACGTCGCCGCCGGAGAGACTATCTTTACAACGATGGGCTTTGCTGGAATTTATGCCGTGCTGGGTATCCTTTTCCTGTTCCTTGTGGCCCGAATCATCAATCGCGGCCCGCAAGATGACGTGTCGGCGCATGCGTAGCAAGCCTGGAAACAGGCGGTCGAGAGGCAACCACGGTCGTGAGCGTGATTGCGAGGCCGAGTCAAATGTGATTCCTGACGATGGAGGTTCTGAGCGATGAACGTAATCTGGTTTTTTGTGCTTGGAGCGATGCTCACCGCATACACTGTGCTGGATGGGTATGACCTGGGCGTGGGGTCTCTGTCGCTGTGGATTGCAAAAAATGATGACGAGCGGAGGCTGGTTCTGAATTCCATTGGCCCCGTCTGGAACGGCAACGAAGTCTGGCTGCTGGCGGCCGGAGGCATGCTGGTAGTGTCGTTTCCACGTGTTTATGCTGCGGGCTTCAGCGGCTTTTACCTGGCATTGATGCTGGTGCTCTGGCTGCTGATTCTGCGTGGAGTTTCCATTGAGTTCAGAAGCCAGTCCACGAATCCTTTGTGGCGGGCGCTGTGGGACGCGGGGTTCTGGTTCGGCAGCATTTTGCTGGCTCTCCTGCTGGGCGTGGCGCTGGGGAACGTCGTGCGTGGGTTGCCGATCGGCGCGGACGGATATTTCCAGGGAACTTTTGCTCTGATGCTGAACCCGTATTCGCTGCTTACGGGCATCCTGACCGTGATGGTCCTGGCCTGGCACGGCGCTAATTACCTTCGAGTGAAAACAGAGGGCGCTCTGTTTGAGCGGGCTGTCAGGTGGTCACGCGTGCTGTGGTGGATTACCCTAGGGATGGTGATTGTTGTTACGGTGGCCACCTTCGTTGTGCTTGCAGGTACGCCTCATACTTTCCAGGCTTATCCGGTGGCGTGGGTCATTCCTTTCTTCATTCTTGTCGGCCTTGTCTGGGGGTTTCTATCACGCGGAGCGGACCGCAGCGCCGCAGCGTTCCGTTCGTCGGTGCTTCTGATCGTCGCCCTGATGCTGACGGCCGCGCTCACGGTGTTTCCAAACCTGCTTCCCTCAACCATCAATCCGCAGTACAGCCTGAACATTTACAATGCCGCCTCATCACCTCACGCGCTTCGTGTGTCGCTGATTGCGAATGCTTTCGGCATGATCGCCGTGATCATCTACCACACTTACGTCCATCGTGTGTTCCACGGAAAGGTCAAGCTGGAGGAAGGGCATTACTGAAAATCGCTCTGCCAGTCAGCGTGGCGCCAAAGCGACGTTTTGCAAGGCCGCGCCCTGCGCAGGCACTCCTTCACTGCATTTTATGCAAGGGCTTTGCGGACACGGCGTTCAGATTGTTGCAGCAGGGCGCAGAGGCCCGTGCGTGCCGAGCTATTGGTGGAGGAGTTGTTCCTCAGAGTGTCTGATGAACGAAAGCTGGTCGAGCGTGGTGGTTACCCGGTCACTCAGCAACTGGACAACCCAGAAGGCAGCCTCCGGATGTTGGCGCAGGAAGGTGAGAAATTCCTGGCTCTTGACGAAACCGGTCTGGCTGGGGACTGCCGCGACTGCAGTCTCTTCGTAGTACTTGCCCGATATCACAGCACTCAATCCCAGGATGTCTCCTGGAAGGGCTGAGCCCAGGACCAATTGCCGGCCGTGGGCGTCCGTCACGGAGAGGTCCGCACCACCTGTGTAGAGAATGTAAATCCCCGACGGCGATTGCCCTTCCAGATAAAACTCAAAGCCCTTGGGGCAGATTTTTGTAGTTTGAATCGCCCTCAAACCGGCAAGCGCCACAGGAGGCAATGGATTTCTGCTCCTGCCTGGAGTGGGAGCACCGATTGTCTGAGCACGACTTTGTTTCATGGCACTTCCCTCAATCTGAACCGACTTTAACCGCTTAGGCAATGGCAGGCAGTGATGACAGTCACCCAAGGCAGTGCTGCTATTCACACGTGCCTGTGACCACATCCAGGTGCAAGCCACCCGAAAAAACCTGGACAAACACTAATTTTCAGCGGTGATGTACGCTTTCCAATTGCACATCTGGTGAATCAAAGTCTGCGGACGTATAATGGGGCGCATCCGAATCCTGCCGGAGGTGTGCTATGTCAAAGCATGCTTGCTGGTGCGTAATTCCAGCAGTTGTATGGATTCTGCTTTTCATTCCTTCTGGCATCATCGCCCAGACTTCTGCTTCAAACCCTGAAACAGCGATGGCACCGTCGAAACAACTTCAATCGGGCCCCTCCGCGCATGCGCTCGATCCTACGTTGGAGGAAATTTCCAAAGCAGAGAAGGAAGGCAGGCTGCTTGACGCGGAGAAGTTGCTGAACACCGCAATTGCCGAAGCTGAAAGAGAATTGCCTTCAGGCTCGGGCTTCGGCTCGTTGCTGAACAACCTGGCGAACGTCGAGTACCGACTGCACCATTACAAGCAGGCAATTGCTGAGGAGACGCGAGCCGTCGCTGCGGACCGTGCCCTGGGCGCGCAGGCAACCGCGCGGGTCTTTCTGGACCTCGATGAACTCGGTGCTTACGCCAGGTTCAGCGGTGACTACACGACGTTCGCCCAGGCCGCCGCGCAACAACTGGACCTCGCACGCCAGAACCCCGGGCCACAAGACTATTACCTTTTAAAGGCGCTTTCGGCCGTGGTGATGGCTTACCACTGTGAACGCCGCGACGCCGAGGGCCGTAAGGTGCAGGCCGAGGAGGTTCGAATCTGCGAAGCCCAGCCGGAGCCGCGCAGCGCGGGTTGCGTATCGATCTTGGCTGGCTACTACCGCGACACCGGCCATCCCGGTTACGCTGAAGAACTCCTCTCACAACGGGCTGCCCAGACGCCTGACTCGAGTCCTGGCTTTCGATACGGTCCATATCTGCCCAAGATCTCGCACCTGCTGGCGCTGTCGCGTATGTATGAGGCGGACCATTCCTACGATCTGGCTGTGGCAACCGATCGTCAGATGATTGCGTTGGTAGTCCAAGGGCCCCGTTCAGGCAGTTGCCTTTTACGATGGCCTTGGGCGGGACCTTCAGTTGCAAGGGAGAGACACCGAGGCAGAAGCCGCTTTCAAGCGCAGTTTCGACCTGCGTGAACGCGCCATAGGACGCCTCCGCGAGAGTTTTATTGAATCTCTCGGCCATACTCCGCTGGTATCCTTTTATGAGAAGCAGGGACGGCTGTCCGATTCTGAAGCTGTTTTTAAGCGGGCGCTGAAAGACCAGCAGATCGCGCTCAATCCCAATGACGCGGCGCTTGCTTACACGCTCGTGCAGCTTGCGGACGTGGAATTACACGAGCGTGAATATTCGGATGCTGAGCCGCTTTGCGAGCGGGCGCTCAAAATCCAGGAAGCTGACTACGGCACGGACAATCCCCAACTGGCCCGGACCTTGAGCCTTTATTCGGCAGTCGAGCGGCACTTAGGCAAGATTGGCAAGGCGGACGCCCTTGCTGTCCGAGCCGCCGGCTTGCGCCAAAGGGCAATGCCAGTTTCAACACCCGGGCCTTGAGAAACTCTCTGGCTGGAGTGTCCTGATGCTCTCTGCAACAATTGATCCATCTCCGGATCCACCCGCACTTCCAGCGGGCTGTTTAATGAATGGAGGGAAAAAGGATCTAGAAAGAGGTAAACCCGGGAATCGAACGGCGCGTGTGGGGCAAATCGTCGGCCGCTGGGGCGGATTCCCGGGTGGTATGTTACACACAGTTTAGACAAGGGTTTTAGGGGCATCAGTGAGCTGCGTCACCGACGTATGTGACGTACTTCACTCCAGCCACGGCCCGTTTGCTTTGGTTTTGCGGGTTCAGCCTGCCGGCAGACAATATAAAGCTCGCTGCGTGCAGGGCCCTGCAGCCCCGCATTTCGGTTTCGTGGAATAGAGTAGGAGAAGACGCCTGCGGGTCGACTATCCGCCCAGGAAGGCTTCCAGCGCTGCCTTGTTTTGGATTACAAGGGTTGAGCCTTTCAGTTCGGCAAGGTGCTTGGCCTTGAATTCGCCCAGCGTCCGAGTGACAGTTTCGCGGGAAGTCCCGATAATCTGGCCGATTTCCTCGTGGGTCAATGTCAGTTTCACGCG
>JAJYJL010000627.1 GCA_021789565.1 Acidobacteriota bacterium | reverse complement strand
TTAGCAGGTTGTTGAAAAACTCCCAGCGGCCACGTCATCCTGAGCGAAGCGAAGGATCTGCTTTTTTCATTTTTCAGTAAGATACAGCAGATGCTTCGCTGCGCTCAGCATGACGGTTTGTTTTTTTCAACAACCTGTTAGGAGATGAAACCTCTTCATGGGCTAAAGCTCGTGTCTCAAGCCTGCCTGTTTTTGTCGGACCTGAAGGTCCGCCCCCCTGACTTTTCAGGCATGGCCGCGATTCTTTTCTTAGGGAGGTCGGAGCTTTAGCTCCGATCCCGCCTTGCGGGACCAGGCCATTCCAGCCAAAGGGGGCTTCCGCCCCTGGAACAATCACCCGCCGAATTTGCTTGACTTTTGTGGGCTAGCATGGTAGTCTCATTTCAGGCTTCGCGGGAACGTTTCTGAGACGAATGGGACAAAAAAAGATGTTATTTTAAAAAACGAACCGGAGAAGTTATTGAAAACAAACATAAAGGCTACATAGATAGCCAAAAACGAACCGAAAAACGAAGCGGAGAAGTTGTTGAAAACACGTAGCTGTGGAAAAAACGAAGCTAAAAACGAAGCGGGCCATGTTGTTGATAATAAATGATGGCTAAAAAACAACCCAAAAACGAACCGGAGAAAACACGGCCTCGATGTAGCCCATCCGGGCCCAAATTCCCGCTCTGAGGCCGAATCCGGGGATGGAATTCTGAAAACCGCGCGACAAAAGCTTGCGACTACACGTGGCGAAGAAATGCGGAGAATCACATTTTTTCTTGTTGACACGGCAAAAGCACGTTATAATTCAATCGTTTTGGACGGTTCTGCCCGCCAGGTTTGCAGGCGGCGGGTGGAGTGCCAGGCCGTTCCCGCAAAACGAAGAGCAAGCTGAATCCCGGCTGATTGGGTCAGGGCAGCGGGGGGGGATGGGTTCCGTTCCTCCACAAATTTGTGGAGGCTGGATCTCTATGCATATCTGGTCAAAGTCCAAAATGCCTGCTGCGGTTGCAGCCTGCGGCTTTCTTCTCGCCGGTCTCCTGCCGCTTCCGTCTCTCCTTTGGGCAGGACAAATAGCCACCATCACGGGCCAGAGCGGCGGGGACCTGTACATCAACGCCAATCCCCCGGACACACAGTCCGCTTCCGCCCGGCCAGGACCTGCTGCCACAAGCCCGGCCAGGATTGACTCGATTATTGACCGCGTTTCCAGCCATTATCAGGTGGACCCCAAACTGGTCCACGCCGTGATCCGGGTTGAATCCAATTACGATCCTTCAGCCGTTTCCTCCAAAGGCGCCATGGGGCTGATGCAGTTGATTCCAGCCACGGCCCATCGCTTTGGCGTCCAGAACCCTTTTGATCCCAGTCAGAACATTCAAGGGGGCGTCAGCTACCTGAAATATCTTCTGGACCTTTTCGGAGGCAATCTGCCGCTCTCGCTGGCCGCTTACAACGCGGGAGAGGAGCGCGTGATCAGGTCCGGAGGCGTTCCGGCCATCCCGGAAACCGAACATTACGTGCGGGCCATCACGCACCTTTACCATTCAAAGAATATCGGCTCCGCGGCCGCAGCAGCGCCTGCCGCCGCTCGGATTGTGCCGATTGTCCGCTACGTGGATTCTCAAGGAGTCATCCATTTTACCAATGCGGAGTAGGCGGACGTTTTGCGCCGGCCGGCTGCCATGGTGAATTCAGCCATCCAGGGGGAGACAACGGAAGCGAAAACAAGAGGGCAACAAGAAGTAGTGACGCGACGGCTGGGGCTCGGTCTTGCCGCGCTGGCGGCGGTGTGTATCATTCTGGCTTCGGCGCCCGGCTTTGCCACCTTGCGGCATCCGGCACTTGCCCGCAAAGCGTGGGCGCGCGCCGTGGACATGCAGCGGAAGCTGGAGGCCAAACCCGCCAGGCATCGCACGCGGGCGGAATACACGCGCGTCATCCGCGAATACCAGCAGGTCTATTATTACGACTTCGCTTACGTCAAAGCTCCGGTTGCGGCGGAAACCATGGGCGATCTCTACGTGGAGATGGGCCGCTTGTTTCACGGTCCCGAATACTACAAATCGGCCATCAGGTCTTACCAATACGTCGTGTCGCAATACCCGGGGACGAGCATGGCGCGCGAATCCGTGCTGGAGGTGGGGAAGGTCTATCTTGAATGCCTCAACGACCCCGAACAGGCTGAAGCGGCCTATCGCGAGGTCCTTGAAAAGCACCCTGGTTCCTCGCTGGCGACCGAAGCGCGGAAAAGGCTGAAGGAAATTGCCGGCATGCAGGCCGCGCGGAAGGAACGGGAATCCGCAAAGGCCACCGAGACTGTGGAGGAAGCCAAGCCCGAAGCGGCTGCGGCCGGGGGTCCGGTGGAAGTGACGGAGATCCACAAGTGGGTGGGGCCCAATTACACCCGGGTGGTGATTGGGGGACAGGCGCCATTCAAATACAATACGCTTCGGTTGGATCACCCGGACAGGATTGTCTTTGACCTTCAGAACACCCGCGTGAGCCGCGCGCTGTTGAAGAACAACGTTTCCGTCAATGGGGCTTACCTGCGCGATGTCCGCGTGGGCCAGTTCAAGCCCAACGTCACCCGCATTGTGCTGGACGTCAAGGACATCAGCGACTATTCCGCCTTCCCGCTCCCCAATCCCTTCCGGCTTATTATCGACGTCCATGGATCGCCAACCGAAACAGCAAGTAACGCCCCGAAACACGAAAAGCTCCCTGCCCGCGCCGCCGCAAGAACCGAACCTATCGAGCAGGTCCCGGCGGTAGAGAAGGCTTCTGCCGTGAAGCTGTCGCCGGCCTCACCGCTGAAAACGGAAGCTGAGGCTTCAAGGGGCATTGAAGAGGTTGCGAATCGAAAGTCCGGGGGCGCCATCGAATTCCCTGACCAGCAGGCCGCAGTGGCGATGGCTGAAGCCGAATCAAATCATAAAACTGAAAAGGGTGCGAAAACGCAGCTTCCGGTGACATCAGATCAACCCGTCCAGAAACCTGCGGCCCCCAAAACGGAAGTTGTTTCCAACCCTCGCATGGAGAAACCTGCAAAACCGCAGGCCGGGACCGCATCCAGCGGCCATGACCGCGAAGCCGTGAAGAAGGCTGAAGCCGCACTCTCCCGGCCGGTCCCGCACGCTGCGAAACGGAAAGTTGAAGTGGCTTCCAACGACACCGTCAGCAAGCCTTATCGGATTTCCACCAGGCCGGCTTCCCCCACGGAAGACGGGTCGCAGACACTTACGCGGGCCCTGGGATTGAAAGTGGCGCGCATCGTGATCGACCCGGGCCACGGGGGTTTTGATACGGGAACCATCGGCCCCACGGGACTGGAAGAAAAGAACGTCGTGCTCGATATCGGACTCCGGCTGCGCAAACTGATTGAGACACAAACCAACAGCGAAGTGTTTATGACGCGGAGCACGGACAAGTTTGTTCCCCTGGAAGAAAGGACCGCGATCGCCAACGAAGACCGCGCGGACCTGTTTATCTCCATTCATGCCAATGCCAGCAGCGACCATCACGTGAGGGGGATTGAAACCTACTTCCTGAACTTTACCAGCGACCCCGAAGCACTGCGGCTGGCCGCGCGTGAAAACGCAACCTCACAGGAATCCGTCCACCAGTTGCAGAACCTGATCAAAAAAATCGCCCTCAACAACAAGATTGAGGAGTCGCAGGAACTTGCCCGCGACATCCAAACGGTGCTCTATAAGCGCATGTCCAGGATCTCGCGCGGCATCCACAACCGCGGCGTGCGAAAGGCCCCCTTTGTGGTTCTGATCGGCGCCAACATGCCCTCCGTTCTGGCGGAAATTTCCTTTCTCTCGAATCCCCAATCCGAGCATCTCCTGAGGGAGCCCGCTTACCGTGAGCAGATTGCCAGGGCGCTTTTCCGTGGCGTCGAAAATTACATCAACAACCTGGGGAGCGTCCGCGTGGCCCAGCGGACCCAGTGAAGTGACCTCTCGTTCGCCGGCCCGCCCGTCAGGCAGGCTGCCGCTTTCCGCCCGTTTTTTTGACACGGTCAGAGGCCCCGTGGCGCCACCCGATCGGGGGTCAACTCGCGGCCTCCATGCCGGCGGCTGGATAAACGCGGTACGGAAAAAATCAAACTCTGCCGCCGCAAGGGCCTTCATGCCGCCGCAGACAATTTCTGCTATGCTAGGGCTTGATGAAGTCCATCACCCGCCTCAACATGACACTTTGGGCCATCCTGGCCTTGAGCGCCGTTCCAGCCGGCGCCCAACGCACTACGATTGTGAACCTGGCCTCCCTGCCTGAATGGCAGGTGCGAAAGAGCCGAAATGTCAGCTTGAACGACGTGCGCCAGTGGGGAGTGCAGCCGCCCGTCGATAACGAATACGGCGTGACAAAAGTTGAGGTCCGGACCTACGGCAAAGATCATCAAACCATCGAAACCGTCGTTGAAAAAGCGCCTGATCCCTCTTCTGCATACGGATTGTTTACCTTCTACCGGGACCCTTCGATGCAGGCAGAAAAGGGAATGAAGCTTGCCGTCGTCGGCCCCGAACAGGCCCTGATGGCGCGCGGGACGTTCTTTGTCCGCGTCATGCGGCCAGCCAAAATGTCGGAAAATGATTTCCGCTCTGCTCTGGTTGCGATCGCCGGAGCGGCTCCGTCAGCGAATACCATGGCACTGCTGCCGCCATCCCTGCCCTCCAAGGGAATGATTCCAGGCTCGCATAAATACATTCTGGGACCCGTGGCCATGCAACGGGCTGTTCCGTTCCTGCCCGCAAACCTGGTGGACTTCCAGATGGGGGCGGAGCTTCAGGCAGCAGCCTACCGCCTGAACGGCAAGCCCGTGACTCTGGTCTTTATCAGTTATCCCACCGGTGCTATTGCGCGCAAACGGTTCGCCACCTTTGAAAACAGTCTGGGCGTTAACCACAAGAGCGGAGCGGAAGCAATTTACGGAAGGCTGAAAAGCAGCTACGTACTCCTGGTCCAGAACGCACAAAATAAAGAAGTTGCAACGCGCCTGATGAGCCTGTTGAAAATTGAGCAGCAAGTAAGCTGGGACCAGCCTCCGCCGGGCAAGCCCGTCACAGTGCAAATGCTTCACCTGCTGATGGGGAACATCATTCTGGTGGTTCTTCTGGTGGGCATGGCTGTGCTGGCCGGGTTCCTGATTTTTGCTTCCCGCCGGGTTGCGGCCCGGTGGTTCCCGCATTCGGATTGGGCCCGTGGGTACGAAGACTCCATTATCCAACTGAACTTGAAATGACAGTAACCCTAACCAAGAGCGTGACTTAAGTTGCAGACGGCGTCTCCGAGAGTGAATTCTGGAAATTTTTCAGAGTTTTCGGCGAAAGTATTGTGGCGGTAAGTGTCTGTAAACGACGTACTTACAGGCCAAATATTTTCCTAAAAATTCCTTGACATGACTGCCTGGTTTTAATTACACTCCAACCGAGTTTAGATGGCGGAGCGCGTCCGACCTTCTATTCTCCTCTCAATAAAAATGCTCACCCGTGAATCCGGAGGGAAGATATGTCCTCCTATCGGGTGGGCATTTTTATTTTTGGCACAGTCTGGTTTCACCCATGCGGAGCCAGGTTTGGTGACAGAGATGAAGCGGTTCGGCCAGCAGTTACTTTATCCGGTGGAGTCAAAGATGCAATCTATTGATAGAAATAAACTTCGCATATTTTGACGGCGGCGTTCCGGCCGTACGCCGGGACCGGCTTTTACGGGAGGCTTTT
>JAJYJL010000626.1 GCA_021789565.1 Acidobacteriota bacterium | reverse complement strand
GAATGACATCATCTGCCTGGTGATGGTTCCCTTTGTGCTGTCAGCCGCCCGAAGGCTTGGAATCAAGCCGCTTCCATATCTGCTGGCCGTCGCTACCGCGGCCAATATCGGCAGCGTGGCCACGATTACGGGCAATCCACAGAACATGCTGATCGGGTCAATCTCCGGGATTCCGTACAGATCCTTTCTGCTCAATCTCGCACCGGTTGCCGTTGTGGGCTTGATTCTGGACTGGCTTGTGCTTCACATCGCTTTCGCCGGGCGAGGGTTGGCTGATGCGTCTGTGGAGATTCCAGTGTTGGCTTCCGCGGGTGACCGCAAAACTCTTATCAAGCCGGGAATCGTGATCGCGATGGTCCTGGCCGGGTTTGTCGCGGGTGTTCCTCCGGCGATGATGGCCGCCGTGGGAGCGGCGATGATGTTGATAACCCGGTCGCGCGATCCGCAGCAGGCCTACCAGCAGGTTGACTGGGGTGTTCTGGTGTTCTTTGTCGGGCTGTTCATCATTGTCGGCGGAGCGGAGAAGGCTGGTCTCGGCGATTGGCTTCTCGAATTTGCCCGAGCGTGGAACCTCCAAAGTCCTGCTGTCTTTACCCTGGCGGTGGCAGCCCTGTCGAACGTGGTCAGCAACGTCCCGGCGGTGATGCTGCTGAAGTCGGTGGTTCCCGGTTTTGCCAATTCACACACCGGATGGCTGATGCTGGCAATGGCCAGTACGCTTGCCGGCAACTTGACCATCACCGGCTCAGTGGCCAACATCATTGTGGTTGAGCGCGCCCGGCCAGAGGTTGAGATCAGCTTTCGCGACTATTTCCGCGTGGGGTTGCCGATTACCCTGCTGACCCTCGGATTTGGACTGTTGTGGCTGTGGTGGATGCGGTAGGCTCAGCAGTCCTGCTGGGGAAATTCACTCGCCACGTTGTTCGCGTTCCCGCTCAAAGCCGGCACACTGGATCACCGGCAGACGTGGGTATCGCGCGTACGCGGGGTCTTTCTCAGACCGCCGGCAGAGGTAGAACGTTGATCCCCGGCTGGTGCACACCAGCCGCACGTGCAGGCACATACGGCAGAGGCCGGCGTGCGAATAGGCAGGCAGATGCTTTGCGTCCGGGGAAACCATTAATGCGTCGAGCAGTGGCTGAGCCCGCGTTTTTCCAGATACTTCTGGTGATATTCTTCCGCGGGCCAGAAATCCTGCGCCGGAACAATCTGGGTAACGATCGGGCGCATGAAAACCTTGGCCTTCTCCAGTTCTTCCATTGATGCACGCGCGGCGGCTTCCTGCTCGGGGGTGTGGAAAAAGATCACCGAGCGGTATTGCGTGCCCTCGTCCGGGCCCTGCCGGTTTGGCGTAGTGGGATTGTGGGTTTCCCAGAAAATTCGCAGCAGGTCGTTGTAGGAAACCACTGAAGGATCGAAATCTATCTGCACAACCTCGGCATGGCCGGTCTTGTCTGTGCAAACGTCCTTATAAGTCGGATCTTTCAGCGTTCCGCCCATGTACCCCACCGTTGTTGAGGTCACGCCCTTCACCTGTCGGAACGTCTCCTCGACACCCCAGAAGCACCCTGCGCCAAACGTTGCTTTCTCCATAGGCCCACCTTCTTTTTGTCAGGATTCTCTTTACCCGCGGCCGCGAACCCGCATTTCGTTAGTATTTCTTCTTTAACCCTAAAAAGCAAGCTGGCACGGGGCAGTACCTTGTGCTGGAGATTGGCAATTGAAAGTTTCGGTTGGCCGGGCTATAATTAGGCTTTTTGAAGCAGCCTGCAAGGAGTTCCATGAAAACCGATATACATCCGGAGTATCACGAGGTCCAGATTGTCTGTGCGTGCGGAAGCTCATTCCAGACGCGCTCGACTTGCAAGGATGCCGTGCTGCACGTGGAAATCTGTTCGAATTGCCATCCCTTTTTCACCGGCAAGCAGAAGCTGATTGACAGCGCCGGAAGGGTGGAGCGTTTCCAGAAGAAGTACGCGAATTTTCGCAAGAACAAGTCAGAAGCCTCCCCGGCCAAAGGCTAAGGCGCCGGGGTGTTGCGGCTGAGATGTTCGCGGCCCGATTCCTCCTGGGTATTCAAGCAGATCCCAAAATCAAGAAACGGCAGGGCAGAGAAAGCTGTTGGCTACCGACGCATCGCTCGACCCGTACATTACGCGACCCAAAGTTTACGTCCTGGGGCGGCAGGCTGTTGTGTCGGAGGAGCTTGCCCGTTTTCTTGAAGACGAGGGCCTTCAGTTTACGACGGACACCGAAGCTGCCGCCGAGGTCCTGGCGGAAATCGCAGGGCGCACCTGCTACATGTCATTTGGCAAAGGGCGCAAGTCCAACGAGGAATATCTCGACAACATCCTGACCTCGAAGCACGGCAGCGTGCTGGAGCACGCCGTGTGGAACCTGCTGCTCACCGGGGTCAGCCGCTCGCTGACGCACGAACTGGTTCGGCACCGGGCGGGTTTTGGCTATTCGCAACTCTCACAGCGCTATGTGGATGAAGGCGACGCGCGCTACGTGGTGCCGCCCCTTTACCAGGAAAATGAGGCGCTGCGCGCCAAGTGGCAGGAAACCATTGAAGTAGTCCGCAAGGCTTACGCAGAGCTGGCAGAAGCCACCAGCCAGTACGTCCAGCAGAAGCGGCCGGAGATGCCGGCGCGTGACCGCCGCAAGTGGGCCCGGCAGGCCGCCCGTTCCATTTTGCCCAACGCCACTGAAACCAAGATCTTTGTAACGGGCAATGGCCGCGCCTGGCGGCACTTCCTGGAATTGCGCGGAAGCCCGCACGCCGATACCGAAATCCGCATGCTGGCCGTGGAAGTCTGCCATGCCCTCAAGAAAGAAAGCCCCAACATCTTCCACGATATCGAAGTCTACGAAGAAGAGGACGGCATGTCCGCCGTCCGCGTCATGCATTCCAAGGTTTAGTCGCGGTTACTTGACTCCTACCACCATGGAATCCGGCCCGACCAGGTGTTCCACGCGGGTTTCGCTGAAGCCCACTTTCTTCATCCAGCCGCTGCAGTCGGCCCCGGTGTAGTCAAATCCTCCGGAAGTTTCAATCAGCATGTTCAGGCTCATCAGCAGGCCAAAGGCGTTGTGTCGGCGGTCGTCATCAATCAGGGCCTCGTAAACAATCAGTGAGCCGCCCTTGGGCAGGGCCTTCACGGCTTTTTCGAGCAGCATCATTTTTGTTTCCAGATCCCAATCGTGCAAGATGTGTCCCATCACCAGCACGTCGGCTTCCGGCAGCGGGTCTTCAAAGAAATTGCCGACCTGGAAAGCGAGGCGTTTGTGCAGGCCAAAGGAATGGACGTACTCTTCGAAGATAGGCTGTACGATGGGCAGATCGAACCCTTTACCGGTGATGTGCTCATGCGCCAGTGCGATCTGTGTAGGCAGCCCGCCCTGCGCCGTGCCGATGTCCACAAAAGTCCGGTATTTTGTCCACGGGAACTTGCGAGCGATGGCGATGGCTGAGGGGATGCTGATTCCGGTCATTGCGCCGAGAAACGTTCGCAGGCGCTGGGGGTCGGAATAAAGAGTTTTGAAACCGTCGTCGGAGTCGTCTCCCTTTGCCTCGTTCTGCTGTTTTCCGGTCCGCAAGGCTTCCGTCAGCCCGGCCCAGTGACCGTAAAGCCGGGCGTTGGCCATCTCGAGCAAGCCTCCGAGGTAGCTGGGCTTGTTCTTATCAAGAAAGATGTTGGATTCGTGCGTGTTGGAATAGTGCCCGTCGTGCCGGTCTAGCATGCCCATTGCCACCAGGGCATCCAGGAAGTCTCTTGAACTGCGGGGATGCACCCCTGCCACCTGCGCGAGTTGCTCGCCGCTCATCGGTCCGTGCGCGAGGTGAGTAAATATCCCCAGCTCAACCGCGCTCAAAAGCGTTTTCGAGCCCCAGAAACCAAGACCGATTTGCATGATTTTGTCCGGCGTCACCGCCGCATGCGTTTCCCCTATGGGCATGTATTGCCCCAAAGATGTACTCATGTTTTGCCCCCAATAGATTGATTTCCTGCCCCAAACAGGAACGATGGGAAGATCATACCTGAGGCAAAGTGTTTCGTCCACAACCTCTGTAAGATTGCCTTATTTTAATGGCATGTTGCTAGGCAGTGTTGTTGTTAGCGCGCACTGGCAGAAAGGCGAGGATCGTCTCCCTTCTTGCTTCCCACAATCCATCTTCATTGCGCTTGATGAGGTTCATTTTCTGTAACGCCTTTACGTCCCGCAGAAGCGTACGATACGTCCGGTCCTTATAATCAAGCGCTACTCTGGTGGACAGTTCGGTCAATTTGTTAAATGGAACCGGTTCTCCCGAGTTG
Organism: Acidobacteriota bacterium; assembly: GCA_021789565.1. Next base: position 1,396 of record JAJYJL010000626.1, on the reverse strand, counting down.
GACAAGGCCAGAGCCAACCGCTTACGCCGATCGTGCGGAAAGCCTTTGAGCCCTTGAAACATCCTATGGACGTGGTTAACCCATGCGATTTCCAGTTGCTGATCTCTTACCGTAGTAATTTGCTCTCTGAGTTCATCGCGGAACCCTTGGATGGCATAAGAAAGGAATGCAATCAGGTCGGTCCTGGCCAAGTCTAGATGCCGATAATATTCGCTTCTCGTCCTGTTGTAGTGGTTACTGAGAAGCTGCGCTGCAGGTGAAGGGACGCCGGAAGAAAGAAGAATCTGTACTTCCAGTAAGCGTGCGGTTCGTCCATTTCCGTCACCGAATGGGTGAATCCAGGCTATGTAGATGTGGGCCAGGATGGCCTTCAGGATAGCGAACATAATTTCGGTCCCGGGCTTGCCGACGAAGTCGGGGCCATTAAGCCACTCGGTTAGTCTGTCCAGCAAGAATTCGCAATCTTTCGGGGGCGCGCCACGATACCTTCCCGCACCAACACTATAAGAACGAATTTGGCCGGGAATGGCTTCGGGATTGGCAAGCTGCAATCTGTTCAGGACAATCCTGTTTAGCTGCTTTATTCTTTCGACATCGACGGGAGGCTGCTTTCCGGCCTCGATCTCTCCCAACACCAGGTTGCAGCCCTCAATGATGTTGTCGATTTCCTTTTTCAGATAGTCTTGGGACGGCGCGAGCTCAAGGATCCCCTCAATATGTTCAAGGACTTGTTTTTCAGAAAGCGTATTACCTTCGATGGCAGTTGTCGCGGCTACCCCTTTGGCTAAATAGACTTGATGCATATACCTGTTGATTTCTGGAGAGAGCGGAACCCCCGCAAGGTGTTCGCACTTTGAGTGGCATTCCCCCAATATAATCCAGAAATCCGGGGGTGCCTCCCGTAAGTTAACCTGGAAAGTGATCCACGGATGTGACTTCTTGTATGACCTGATCTGTGTCACTTATAAGCACCTCATTCTAAGACTGATAATAAATAAATGTCACGGAAGATGTCAATGTTATTGTCACACCTTATGACAAGTCCTATTTGCTGTCTCAACACCCGCTCGGAATACTCGCCAATCGCCTGCAATGACGATCCGATCCATGAAGAGTGGGTGGTCTCGGAACAACTGACAAACCTTCCTTCGAGTCTGTTTTCGAGCGGCAGCACACAGCGGGAAAAAGCTTGCTAATTCAGCGTGTTCACCCTAGCGATATAGCCCTTGCTGTTGAATTTGCGGGAGGTACTTGCGTAAGACATGTAGCGGATTTTTCCGTAGATGGGCCGTTCCGGGCCCCATGCGCGGTCATGCTTGCCGGCAATGGCCCAGGCGATGCCCGCGTAGCCGTTCGGGTCGCGGCCATCAAGTTCGTAGCGGTCGTTCAGGCGGAC
>JAJYJL010000625.1 GCA_021789565.1 Acidobacteriota bacterium | reverse complement strand
CATTGCTTTTATGGAGCCAATGGAACCGGCAGGGGGATTTAAACCCCGATCCTCTGATTGCGATTCCGGCCGTCGGAACGAACCCACCAATTTTTATGGCGTTGGCCCAGAGTGATATGGCATTTTAGTCACCGAATTGTCATCAGGGATCCTGCCCATGATCACCCAGGCGATAGCGGAACATTTCGCCAAAGAATGGATTGAATCGTGGAACACCCATGATATGGACCGCATTCTTTCGCACTACACCGATGATTTTGAAATGTCGTCTCCCGTCATTACCAGAATCACCGATGACGTTTCTGGAACGCTGAAGGAAAAGGATAACGTCAGGACCTGTGGGGCGCGCAGGAAAACTGACCCGCGCGCCCCGCACTGCCACTTACGCTGCCTTTACTTCCCTGACGTCGATCCTCCAGAATCACGCGCGGTCGAAGCGATCCAGGTTCATCACCTTGTTCCAGGCCGCCACAAAGTCATGGATAAACTTCTTTCGCGCGTCCGCCGCCGCATAGACTTCGGCCACGGCGCGCAGCTCGGAGTTTGAGCCAAAGATCTGATCGACACGGGTGCCGGTCCACTTCGATTTGCCAGTCTTGCGATCGCTGCCTTCGAACAGGTCTTTGGCTGCCGAAGTCGCCTTCCAGGCGGTGTTCATATCGAGCAGGTTAACGAAGAAGTCGTTGGTCCGCGCCTCGGGACGATTCGTGAAGACACCGTGCCCAGTCTGTCCGACATTGGTGTTGAGCACGCGCATGCCGCCAATAAGAACCGTCATTTCCGGTGGGGTCAGTGTCAGCAGCTGTGCCTTGTCCACCAGCAGATCCTCAGCGCGGATGGTGTATTTAGCCTTCTGGTAGTTACGGAACCCATCCGCGACCGGCTCGAGCACTGCAAAGGCCTCGACATCGGTCTGCGTCTGCGAGGCATCCATGCGTCCCGGGGAGAATGGAACTTTCACCTCGACATCTGCATTCATTGCCGCTTTCTCAACGCCGGCGCAACCGGCCAGCACGATCAGGTCAGCCAAAGACACCTTCTTGCCGCTTGTCTGCGCGCAGTTAAACTCGCCCTGAATGCCCTCCAAAATCTTAAGTACTTTCATTAGCTGAGGAGGCTGGTTGACTTCCCAATCCTTCTGCGGCGCCAGGCGGATACGGGCACCATTTGCACCACCGCGCATGTCAGAGCTGCGGAACGTGGACGCCGACGCCCAAGCGGTCGACACCAGTTGCGAGACTGACAGGCCCGATGCCAACACCTTACCCTTGAGGGCGGCGACGTCCTGCTCGTCGATCAACTTGTGATTAACCGTGGGGATAGGGTCTTGCCAGATGAGCTCTTCGGCAGGAACCTCCGGGCCGAGATAGCGTGCGCGCGGCCCCATATCACGGTGTGTCAGCTTGAACCAAGCCCTGGCGAAGGCGTCCGCAAACTCGTCGGGGTTTTCCAGAAAGCGTCGCGAGATCTTTTCGTAGGCCGGGTCGAAACGCAGGGAGAGGTCCGTGGTCAGCATGGTCGGTGCAATACGCTTAGACGGGTTGTGGGCATGCGGCACCGTACCGGCGCCTGCGCCGCCCTTCGGAATCCATTGATGCGCACCGGCCGGGCTCTTCGTAAGCTCCCATTCGTAGCCGAACAGGTTCCGGAAGAAGTTGTTGCTCCACTTTGTGGGCGTCGTGGTCCAGGTGACTTCCAGGCCGCTTGAGATCGTGTCGCCGCCCTTGCCGGTGCCAAAGCTGCTGTTCCAGCCCAAGCCCTGCTCCTCGATGTCGGCCGCTTCGGGCTCGGGACCCACATGAGAGGCTGGGCCCGCACCGTGGGTCTTGCCGAAGGTGTGGCCGCCCGCGATGAGCGCCACCGTCTCTTCGTCGTTCATCGCCATGCGTGCGAAGGTCGTGCGGATGTCCTTGGCTGCTGCCACCGGATCCGGATTGCCATTGGGCCCCTCTGGGTTGACATAGATCAAGCCCATCTGCACGGCCGCAAGTGGGTTTTCCAGGTTCTCATGCTCGCCGGAATACCGCTGGTCATCCAGCCACTTTTTCTCCGCACCCCAATAAATATCCTTTTCCGGTTCCCAGATGTCCGCACGCCCGCCGCCGAAACCGAAGGTTTTGAAACCCATCGATTCCAGCGCGACGTTGCCAGTGAGGATGATCAGGTCGGCCCAGGAGATTTTCCGCCCATACTTTTGCTTGATCGGCCAGATCAGCCGGCGGGCCTTATCAAGGTTGACGTTGTCCGGCCAGCTGTTGATGGGAGCAAAACGCTGGTTTCCTGTTCCGGCGCCGCCGCGGCCATCGCCAATACGATAGGTACCCGCGCTATGCCAGGCCATACGAACGAACAACGGTCCGTAGTGGCCAAAGTCCGCCGGCCACCAGTCCTGGGAATGGGTCATCAGTTCACGGAGGTCCTTTTTCACGGCCTGAAGGTCGAGCGTCTTGAATTCTTCGGCGTAATTGAAATCCTCGCCCATTGGATTGAACTTGGAAGAATGCTGACGCAACATGTCGAGCTTCAACTGGCTTGGCCACCAGTCCCGGTTCGTCGTGCCGCCGCCGGCGGTGTGGTGAAATGGGCATTTTGTCTCGGTCGACATGCAATCTCTCCTTTGCTGTTTTCACACTGTGTGCGGAACCAACTAACTGCGCGAGGAAAATGCGGGTTACGCCCCTCTCAGGATATTGCCTCGATGCGGCTCAACCTATCTCCGGCAACGCAGCTTGGAACAAAGATTAAGCGGGGTGAACGAGAAGCTCCAATTGAATGTCATCATCGGCAGGATAGCCGTGAGCTATCGGCAAAAATCCATGCGAAGCGAGGTGAATCAGTCGTCCGGGCCGCAGAGATAATGCACGCAGTGGAGTTTGCAGGCCCGAATCGCCTGGCGCACTGCCTCAATCGCCTGCGGACCTCGCCTATTATGGCTCTGCCCCGGCCGGCGTTGACACCGGAGCAGCGGGAGAAATATCTGCGCAAGATGCGCGCGGCATTGAACCCGGCGCCATCCGTTCCGGAAGGTGACCAATCCGGTGCGACAACACGTTGAGCGTGATGTGCGGCAGGCGCCTCCGGCGACCCGGGCAGACCGCCCCCAAGGGTGTTTCACTTCGTCAGGCATACATCATAGGCCCGCCCATCCCGGGCGCGCAGCACGCCGCAGTTCGGTGCACCGGCGAAACGGCGGAAAGGCGAATGGCCCAGGACGTGAGGTGTCCGCTCAACCGGGCCGAGGCGGCGCCGGCGAAGCGCATCGACAGACGGCCGAGCAATCCTTGCCTGATCTGTGCGCGCGGCATCGGCAGGTGCCGCCTGCCACTCAAGCACGATCTGCGCCTGCTGCTGAGAAGCGAGTCGTGGCAAGTCGTCAGTTGCCTGCTTGATCGACGCCGCGCCGGTGCTCGCCGCCTCAGTGATCGCGAGCGTGATGGCCTGCCCCATTTCAACCCCCCGGTCCCGGACCTCATTTCCCAGCGCGCTGCTTAGGTTGTCGCCAGCTTTGTTCGCACCGGCGTAGATCCGCTCCGGGATGCCCCGCACCGCGTTGTCGACCTGATCGGGCGCCGTGCGCGCGAGGTCAGCGGCTTGCGTGGCGGCCCACGCGAGGCCCACCATGGCCCTTTGCGGGTCCGTGGGATCTGCGATCGCCAAACGATGCATCGACGAACACCTACATGCAGTTTGAAGTGCCTTGTAGTACAAACCCTTGTTTCCCTCGACCACGCTTTCCAGCGACGCATAGGGCACATAACTATACCCTGCCCGCAGCAGCAACAGGGTCGCCAGGATACGGGACAGCCAGCCGTTGCCATCCTGAAAAGGGGTGGATAGCCAGAAATACGACAACAAAGACGGCAATGATTAACAGCGGGTGCAGGCTGTGTTCGTCGATGGCCTTGTTCACCCAGCGTACCAATTCTTCCATTTCGCGGGGGGGGTATCAAACGGCGTAGCAGTTTCAAGAACCACCCCAATTTCCTTGCCGTGCTCATCGATGGCGACAACGTGGTTGGGGAGCTTTTTGTAGTCGCCCCGTTGGGCTCGTCCTTATCGCTATGGCGTAACAAGGTCTGGTGAAACTGCCGGATATGGTTTTCCGTGATGCGTAAATCTTCATACGCTTGGAAGACGGCATCCATTGCTTCGGAGTAACCGGCGACTTCCTGCTCATCTCGGGACTTGAAGGACGTGGACGTAAGGTTCGAGAGCAAGGTCTCTACCTGCATGTCGGTGAGATTCGCGCCCTCGATCCGCGTGGATGAACCGATGCTTTCAATGGTCGCCACCTTGCGGAGCTGCCGCAGCCGCTCGGGGGACATATTTTTAAGCGCTTCCCATTTGCCCTTAAACTCGTCAATCTCGGCAATGAGCTTGAGGAGTTCCTAGGTTATAGGGATGTGGGGTTTTGCATTCAGCGGCATCCATATCCGATTTCATGCCCGAGTACGCCTGATTTTATCCGATATGGCAAGTTCAAAAATTTTTGCCAATCAGGCGTTGGGTTGTGCCTTCACGCCGTGCTTATACCCGATTACACCCGGTTCTGCGATCCTTGCCAATTAGCGCAGGTAAGGCAAGGCACGTAGTCCAAACGCGAAGCTTGCGGCAATCGTGGAAACCTCGGCGCGGAACGAAGCGCAGCTTGCCGAGCACTGCCGCGCAAAAGGGCTTTACTCCCGAACCAGTTCGAGCGAGAGCCAATAAGCGCGAAGTCGATAATAGATAGATGTGGCCTAGGTAGTGAGCAGCCATCGCTTTATCCTGGATTCTTAGCCCGCGAGTGATAAGGTGCTCGACTTGCTGTTCGAGGCTGAGTGGGGGCTTGTTGTACTTCATTTACTGACCTTAAAAAACCGGAGAGATGACCAAAGAGGTCGCCAACGGGTGGATCAAATCTCGGCGAATGGCAAAAGGCGAGATCCTCGCCTACACCTACGACTCTGGGGGGGCAACGTGACCGCCGTGGGCGTGAAAGACAACACCACCTACCACTACCTCGACCGCCTGATGAATTGTTCCAGGCCAGACGGCCGCTTCGGGCGAAGCCGCAGTCAATACTCACTTTACAGTGGTCGATGTTTGTATTAGATTCTAATACAAGCAGTTTGAATGAGGATCTAGCCATGCGTGAAACCATTACCATCAGCGTTCCGGAAGAGATCAAGGCAGAGCTGGACAAAGTGGTGCGCGATGAAGGTATTTCACGCAGTGACGTTGTTCGCGAGTCCCTGCGTGATTACTTGTTCATGCGTCGCTTCCGTCAACTCCGTGCCAGGCTGCTCGCCAAGGCTCAAGCGCAGGATATCTTTACGGATGAGGACGTGTTCAAGCGGATTTCATGAGAGTCCTGCTGGACACCAATGTTCTGATTGCGGCATTCATTGCGCGAGGCACGTGCAGCGAGCTTCTGGAACACTGCGCACGCAATCACGCGCTGATTTCGTCGAAACCGCTGCTCGAAGAACTGGAGGAAAAACTCACCGGCAAGCTCGAGTTTTCACGCCAAGAGACGCGCGAAGTGGTGTCCCTGCTTCGGGGCAGGATGAACATGGTTGAAGCCGTTTCGTTGGAAGAGCCGGTCTGTCGCGACCCGGATGACGACATCGTGCTGGCCACGGCCTTGGGTGGTCGTTGCGACTGCATTGTGACCGGCGACAAGGACCTTCTGGTGCTGGAGAAATTCCAGCAAATCCCGATTCTGGCGCCAGCTGA
>JAJYJL010000624.1 GCA_021789565.1 Acidobacteriota bacterium | reverse complement strand
CCCAGCACGCGCTCCCGGCCCTTAACCGGAACGCAGACAATAGATCGGGCCCCGTTTCGCCATGGCTTATTTTCAAGACTGAACCGCGGCTCCCGGGTAACATCCTCGATCAGGACAGGCTCGCCGTGCTCGGCAACCCAGCCTCCAATGCCCTCCCCCAGCTTCACCCGGACGTCTTTAAGCTCTTCCGAACCGACTCCTGCGGCCATTTCATAGCGGAGCTCGTTGGACTTTTCATCAAGCATCAGGAGAGACCAAATGTCAGGCCGGAGAAAATCATTGATTTTCGCCATGATGGTTTCAAGGACCATCTGGAGGTCAAGAGTGGAGGCTACGGCTTTGCCCACTTCGTGAAAGAGCGACAACCGTGCGATCTGCTGTTCAAGTTCGCGAATCCTTTTTGCTTCGTCGGTCATCGGCCTTCCCTCAATCTGGCCTTGGCAGAAGCCTCCCAGCCCGCAAAAGGGGGCTTCACGTATTCAGTACTTCTTTCGGCTGTTCTTCTAAATTTGTTTATTCAATCCTCCGATAAATTCCGTGCAGCGACCGCGCAGTCAGATTGCTGCTGCGAGGGCCAAACGAGAGATTTGGGATTGCCGGGATTTCGGTGCCACGCCGGGTTTTTCCGGAGAGGGCCCTTGAAGAAGCCTTTCGCCAGCCCTCGTGAACGCAGAGAGGCCGCTATCGAGCGGGGTTGTGTTCGCAACTTGATAAGGCTGAGTTTACGGTATTGGAACTTACCGTTCGGCCTCCCAGGGTTAAATAATTGACACTGCAAGCGGAGCGGAAATATGATGAGAGGAAATCAGGGCGGGAGGGCGAGCGGGAAGATTGAATTGATGGGCTCCTTTGGTGAGAACCTTCGGCGCGAGCGGGAATTGCGCGGTGTAACGCTAGAGGAAATCTCTGCGGCTACAAAGATCAGTGTCCGTTTCCTTACTTCCATAGAAAATGAAGAGTTTTCCACACTGCCGGGGGGCATTTTCAACCGGAGCTTTGTGCGAGCGTACGCACGCTATCTGGGGCTGGACGAAGACCCCCTTCTAGAAGAATATCAGCTTGCAGCAAAAGCGAAGGCAGACGTCGACCTCACACAGTTTTCGCCGCCCAGGATGTATTCCCACCTGGAAAAACGCCCCCGAAATACGCTGTGGGCGGTGATGCTTGCAGTTGGCCTCCTGGTCATCGGAATCGGCTTGTGGCTATACACGCACCGGACACCGCAGGCGCCCACCGCGATGGAGCACACTCAGCCAGCGAACAGTTCAATATCCCGTCAACCTGATACGAACAGGTCAGCCGGGCCTTCAAAAACAGTGGCTGCGTCCGCAACGTCATCCGTCACAAACACGGCTGGCGGCGGGACCCAGCCAGCGAGAACAGGGTCCGCTCCAGGAGTATTGGCGGTGACTCCCTCCGTGCCGAATTCTGCCCCCAAACTGCCGCCCGTTACTGATGCCAACGGCAGGCTGGTCCTACAGATTGCCACCACCGAAAGCTCGTGGATGGCCGTCGACTCCGATGGCAAGTCTGTGATGCAGGGTGTAATGGAGCCGAACACGGTTAAGACGTTTAAGGCGGACAGTTCTTTTGATGTTCTCACCGGAAACGCTCAGGGTGTGACCCTGACTTTGAATGGGCAGACGTTGAAATCCCTGGGCCGCGAAGGCGAGGTGAAACAGGTCCACCTCACCCGTGACAGCCTGAAAAAACCTGCTTCTCAGTGAGGCTAATCCCATTCCTGACCATCTTGTTGAGATCCTGCGTGCGGGCAAGGCCCCCTATCTTACCCGTCGGAAAGCAGCGGAAGGAAGCCTCCCCGTTTCCCTGGAAGAGAAGATTGAAATACTCGTGACCCTCTGCCGGGACCCAGATGAGGAAACGCGTGGCAAGGCCTTCGAAACCCTCAAAAATTGGGACATCGGCGAGTTACAGAAGGTCTTTTCAAACCCTGCAACTCCAGCCGTAGTGGTGGAATTTGCCGACCGCCTCCTATTTCCTGAAAGGAAAGCTCTGGCGGAGACGGTGGCCGATAATCCGGCACTCCAACCTAGCAAGAGAAATATCATTCAAGAAGGCGCGGGCGAATCCGCTGCAATCGAAGCAGCCGAGGGAGATGAGTTCGCGGAGGAAACCCCTGAACGTCAGACGCTATTGCAGAAAATCAGCAATATGACCGTGGCAGAAAAAATCAACGCAGCCCTGATGGGAAGCCAGGAACAGAGGACGATTCTGGTGCGCGACTCGAACAAGATTGTGGCGCGCGCCGTTCTCCAGTCACCCAAGCTCAATGACGAGGAAGTCGAGAAAATCGCCACCATGAAGAACGTTTCGGAAGAAGTTCTTCGACTGGTGGCCATGAATCGCAAGTTCATCAAGAGTTACGGTGTCGCGCGCAATCTGATCAATAACCCGCGGACACCGATCGACGCGGGACTGCCCTTGATCCACCGCTTGAATGACCGGGACGTGAAAGAACTGTCACGCAATAAGAACGTGGCCGAGGTGATTCGAAGCATGGCCACCAAGCTGGTCAAACAAAAGGAAGATGCCGGTAGACCGAAACATCCGGGCAAGCCCTAGCGCGTGCCGCGCAGGTTCAACTCACCATATGTCAACCCACGTCATAAAGTTGTTCAGGAGAGTCTGACGCTCCCTTTCGGCAGAATGCCTTACCTCGTCACCGCCTTCTGCGGACAGATCACCCGCTAACTCAACCGGACATTTAATGTGCTAACGACACTGTAAAAATCTGCTGGTGCGTTTGCCGAAAAGATGTGCTATCCTGTGCGCATGTTGAGCTCATACGGCATGCACATGTGTTGTTGTCGCGCTGCCGCCGCTGTGTGAGCTGAGATTGCCAGTTTCGATTAATCCTTAATACAAAGCGATCAGCTCCCGCAGCAGGGGCAATTTTACGCCGGAAACGTGCGTTCCGGGCAGACTTATACTTTCAGGAGGATTCTATGGAGCAAGAAGGTGATTTAAAGAACACCCACCACCGGGTTCTTATTCTGGGTGGCGGGACAGCAGGTATTATCACGGCGAGTCTGCTTCACAGGGCCGGCCAGAAGGGAATTGCTATCATCGAGCCCTCGGCGCAGCACTTCTATCAACCTCTCTGGACACTGGTAGGCGGCGGCGTAGTTCCCAAAGAGACTACCGTCCGCAGCGAAGGCGACTACATTCCGCAGGGAGTCCGCTGGGTCTGCGACCGAGTCGCGGAAGTGGACCCGGAACAACAATCAGTGCGGACCGAATCGGGCTCCAGAATTACATACGATTTCCTGGTGGTCGCAGCCGGTCTTCAGCTCAATTGGGACGCCATCCCAGGACTGAAGCAGGCCATCGAACGCGGCGACGCCTCCTGCAATTACCGGTACGATCTTGCGCCCAAGACCTGGGACCTGATCAGGAATTTCAAGGGCGGAACAGCTCTGTTTCATATGCCGGGCGGCCCCATCAAGTGTCCGGGCGCGCCGCAGAAGATCATGTATCTGGCTGCTGATCACTTCCGCCGCAAGGGCATCCTGGGCAGCGCTAAAGTAATTTACGGCTCGGCTACGGGCGCGATTTACGGTGCCAAGGACTACGCGGCCGTGCTGAACCGCGTGCTCGAGCGCTATGGAATTGACACGCGTTTCAATCACGAACTGATCGAGGTGCTGCCGGAAAAGAAGGAAGCGATTTTCCGCGTGAAGAACGGCGTAGAGGGCGAGCTAACCACAATTCCGTATGACATCCTTCACGCGGTGCCTCCGCAGAGCGCCCCCGACTTCATCCGCCAGAGCGCGCTTGCCGATCCCGACAATCCGCAGGGCGGCTGGGTAAAAGTGAACAAGCTTACCTTGCAGCACGTGAATTATCCCAATGTGTTTGCGCTGGGAGATGTGGCCAATACGCCCAATGCCAAGACGGGAGCCGCTGTGGCGCACCAGGCTCCAGTCGCGGCGGCAAACCTGCTCGCCGTGTTGCGAGGCAAAGAGCCGGTTGCTCAATATGACGGCTATATCGCCTGCCCGATTGTGACCGGCTACGGGCGCATGCTGCTTTGCGAGCTCGACTACAGTGGCAAACCGGCGCCACGTCTTCCCGCGATCAACACCTTCAAGGAGCGGTACGACATGTGGCTCTTGAAGCGCTACGGACTGCCCTGGCTTTATTGGAACGTGCTGCTGCGCGGAAAGAAAACACCTTTCCTCGATGAGAGGAAAGCGGCCGACGCCTTGAGGCAGGAGGGCATGGCACTGCCTTAACGCCTAACCGCAACCCTCATGCGTCGGATGGGCGCTCCTTATCGAGATCATGATTTTTGCGCAGGTTGTAGGCAATGAAACTAGCGTAGTTACCGACCTGGGCGCCCGTACAAGGTTTGTTTAAGGAGGTGTAAATAAGGTCCGGAAGTGATGTCCGTTCTTCGTCGAGATGGGCAGCTCTCCTTGAGTTGACTTTCGAAGTGAGATCGGGTAGAAAGGAGATTCCAAATAATCCCGGGACAACTTGCGAACTGTGTGAGGGAAGATCGTGGCGAGCTCTCACTTGGCGGTACAGAAACCGGCGTCGGTTGGTCTGGCTGATGGCACTACCAACACGTACGTCAGGCAACGGATCAAGAGACTCCGCCTATTAAAGGGGTGGACTCAACGTGAACTGGCACACGCCGCAGGGATATCCGCCAGCTCGTTGGGTTGTCTGGAAACAGGCTTCTACCGTCTAAACCTGGACATCCTCCAGAAGATTATTGACGCCCTGGGAGTAGGAATCGCCGATGTGTGGCCATCGCACCGAGGCATCAACCCGGTTGAAAGCAACCACACCTCGCAACGGGCTGCCGGTCCGATCTATTTCTACCGGATGGGTGAGGTGCAGTCCCTGACAGGCGCGGACGCATCCTGCCTTTTCGCATGTAAGCTCGCTCTGAAAGCTCCCGACGAAACGCCACAGCCTGAACTTCGGGCCCTTTATACGGTCAATTTGCAGGAGAAGGAAAGATGGTGGCTGTCCCAGCAGCTTCTGCGGGGAACGGTCGCCGCTCCCTGGGTCGCCTATATCCGACGCGAGAGCAACTGGGGCTTGTACCTTTGCCTGAAGAGTCCTTCGGTAGAGCCCTGGATCGAAAAACTGATCCGATATTACCTCTCTGACTGGATTACCGCCCTCCCGGTTTGAGCCTCAGGCAGTCCCTGGTGTGGTCCATTCGTCATCCTAACTGCCCGCAATTCTTAACGCCTCACCGAACAAGGCCCACTACGAAGACGCCGAGAGCGCTCCACTGGCTCCTATCAGTAATCTTCCTTATACATCTTTCAAATTCCAAAATTCCACTCAGGGTCATAAGAAAGATTGCGTCTCTCAATTGGATGAGAGATAAATTTACCTATCGTAAAGGGGGGGTAGTTTTTTTCGGGAATTTTCAGCCAAATTTTTGGGAATAGTTTTTGGGAAATCGCAGGTGCTGAAGTTCAGCTGGGCAGCGTGAATTCCGCTGTATCCAGGGGCAGAGCCATTGTTGCCCTGCGGCCGCTCTGCTGATGGGAATTCACAGGTTCCTGTTTAAGGAGATGAGCATATGAGGCGACTTCCGAAATTATCAGGACCGCTCTGTACGATTCTGCTGGCGCTGGGAGCACTGGCGATTACGATAGCAACGCCAAGGCCCGCGTCAGCAGTGGTCAGTTGCACCAACAGCGTCAACATTTCAAAGAGCTGCGTCCAGGACAAG
>JAJYJL010000623.1 GCA_021789565.1 Acidobacteriota bacterium | reverse complement strand
AGCGATTGAACGACCGCGCGCCGTTTCGAGCACCTCGTATGCCTCCTTCACGTTGCGGAGTCGGATGGCAAGCTGGAAATGCCCGAGATAAACCTCACTCATCGTGGCGATCAGGTCTGCTTCTACCTGACGGCTAGGAGTACTCAGAAGCAGGCCCTGCGTTACATCCTCGGCACGGCTGTATAACCGATCAGCCGCAGCGAGGTTGCCTCTCTCGTTCTCCAACTCGGCGAGCAGCGCGAGATGAAGAGGGAGATGATACTTGTCCTCGACTTCCTGCATCGCCTCCATTGCCGACCGTTCATAAAACTCGGCGTCCCTCAGATCACCTTGATCACGATATACCTTGGCCAGTTCATACATGCCCCAGGCATAAGCGTGTTGGAACCCCCGCCTCTGGCACAGGTCAACGGCGGCGCGCAGATACTCGATTGCCTGGACACGGTCACTTGCTTTTGCCTGCTTGCCGAGCACGATGAGTAATTGCGCCTCCGCGGCAAATGCATTCTGGGCTCGCGCTTGTCCAAGTGCCTTCTGAAGTACCGACTTTGCCTCAGATTCCCGATGGAGAGCGACCAGCGCCCGCGCCTTTCCCTCGTATGCCATGAAGGGGAAACCTGCATCTTTCGCAATCGCTGCCGTCATTAGCGCGATGTCGCAGTACTTAAGGCCAGTCTCCGGCTGACCTTCTTCGACGAACCCGTTTCCAACGATGGAGACGTAATAGATGGCTGCGCCGAGATCACCGTGTAGGAATGATGAAAGGATCGCGGTTTTGAGCAGCCTTGTCGCCTTCTCAACATCCCCATCCAGGAAGGCAATGATCCCAATTTCTGCTTCCGCGCGGGTTTTCCATCGTTCGTCGCCCAGAACATTCGCAACTCTCTGAATCTTTGACCAAGTGTCTTGTGCTGAAGCTTCGTTCTTTTCTTGCTCGATGGCAGCCTTCGCAACCAGGGAACGAAGTACTAGGCGCTGGTCCCCTTGGATGAGCGGATTCTGCAAATCTTTTGCGATTTCGGGTTCATATTTCCGGGCTGTACCAGTGTCAGCCTGGGACCATATCCAACCCAGCCTTGCGTACAAGGCATGCTGCTTGTCACCGGACTGGTTGAACAGGGCCTCAGCCTGAGCGTAGAGCGGTTCCGCTTTTGGCCAATTAAAGAGCAGGGCCAGCCTGTCAGCCTCGGCTAGCACATGGTTGGCATCTTGAACGTGTAAGTTTTGCTGCCTTTCGGCAAGCTTGTCGACCAGGATGGCCAGAACCAGGACGACCAGTACAGCGAGAAACACCTTGCTTATAGGTCTTCTTAGCATCGAACTTTCAAGAAATTGCGAGCTGATGGCGGCGGGTCGTCTGCCCTGCGAAGCGGAGGAGAGAAGAGGTCAAATCTGCTTGTCTAAGCCGCGCACCAAATCTGAAATGGAAACCTTCAAGGCTTTGCAAACACGCAAGAGCGTCGTCACCGTAATCGGCCGGCCTGCCTCGATTTGCTGCCAGTGACGAGTGGAGAAATGGTAAGAGATCATGTCTTCCTGAGTGAGCTCTCGCTTCCTGCGCAATTCGCGAATTCGTTTGCCAAGTGCCTGAAAGAAACGCGCATATTCATCCACGCATTCCTTTGTAGCCGCAGTACGTGCAAATACGCCACGAGCAGATTAGCGTGCTGATGTTCCTGAGATCTCCTCCGATGCGGAAAGGTGAAGGTCCTCAACGAGGAGAGGCCATAGACAAAAGTCGTAGATTATTGGACTCGTGGCTCTTTTCAAAGTTGGCCTTTGGGGAAGCAATCTGCCGGGAGAATGATTTCTAAGGCCTTAGCCAGATGGCTCATAGCCCGTTTATTGGCCGAAAGCAGCCGGGCGGTCCGAATGGGCGAGGCGAGAGCGACCCGAAGCGCTTTGCGGCCATCCAGCATCCCGTCCCGATTCAGGGCACGATTGAAATCGGGCATGTTCGTGTCGGGAGTATCGGAGACGACTCGAAGGGCGACTGCCGGAATCCCCGCCTGTCCCGCCACAGCGATTATTTCGTAACTCTCCATGTCAACTGCGTTCGCGCCACGTTTTGCGAGGGCAACCTTATCATCTTTCGTGACCGCAATCCGAGGCGACGTAATACCAACCACGCGCTCACAAGAGATACCGTGTGATTGAAGGAACTCGATCACTTTGTTGGTAACGGTTGCCGAACATTGCAGGAGGGGCTTATCGGGCTCCGTCGAAAGGCAGTCGGTGTAAGCAACGATCTTATTTTCAGAAAGCGAACTGGTCAGTCCGCCGCACAAACCGATAATGAGGACTGCATCAGGTCTCCGGCCGGACGGGATGCTTGGACTCGGGTGCGAGGCGATAGCAAGCGTCTCTGTCGCCTTGGCTTGCGCTTTCTTTGGCCCCATTCCCCCAATGACAAGAACGATCTCATTGGCGCCTGAGCGCGGGGGCTCAGGGGGAGGAGTAGCGCTAGTTTCAAGGTTTGCGCTGACGATTCGTCCGACTGGCTGTCCCTCCATTTTGGAGGCTGCAAATACGTAAACAAGGCTCATAAGAGGTAAGTAAACCGGGGTACCGCTGCAGTCAGGCTGGCGGCGCGAAGCTAACCGATGCGAATACTTGAGAGGACAGTTTCGCCAGCATTCCCGTGGCCAGACTCAGCATTGGTCCCGAAACAAAAGCATAAGAGAGTGGTAGAAAATAAACAACAGCGATCTGGCAGCGGGGTTCGTGATCAATACTCCTAACTCCTGAGCAAAACTAGTGCAGACGCTTCATCTTTTCGAACAAACCATCTACGTCCGGGATCGAATAGATATCGAAGTGCCGTGCTTCTATACCATGGCCCTTGGTCCTCTGGGGTTTCATACCGACTTATTCAGCAAGTCGGTCGATAGCTTCCATAATTCAAGCTATGCTTCTGGAGTTACACGAGACAGTACAACAACCAAACCTCATGCTACTAATCCATGGGGCTTGCCGGTCAAGGCACGACTGCTGGAAATTCCTGCCAATCCCAATTGTCCTTCCGGATTGCCAGTATATAGTCGCCGGTTTTCAAGCCGCTACAGTCCACCCTCAGGTGGAGGGTTGTGACGTGATCCTCAAACTTTCCGTAGCTCGTTGCTGTAACAAGAGTTGTTCCGCCCCGCCGGAGAGCCACTTGGTATTCTCCCGGTTCGTTGCCCAGAGGGAGACGAATCGCCAGATTGAGCGGTGCGCGCTCGAGTTGGATCGGCTTCTGCACAGGCTGTTGCGGACCACGCAAGGTGAGCCACTGGCTGAGGTCAATCGTCAGATTCCTTGGAGTCCTCACTACAGATCGGTGATGAATCCATGCGCCGACTATAACCGCAACAACCAGCACTAAGGCAGCCACCGGAGACAGTTTTCGATACCACTCCTTTGCGGCACTTGGTTTCTTCAGCAATCGGGCCTGCAATTTTTCAAAGAACTCCCCTTGGGTCTGAGTAGCCTGTGTGCGCCATTCATCATCGAGCTTTCCGCCCAGCTTATGTGATGCTTCGATCAAAGCGTGCATTTCTCCGAGGTATTTCTGGCAGCTCGGACACTCCTGCAGGTGCGCCTCAAAGTCCAGCCGCTTGGGCGAGGGTAGAGCATTCTCAAGATACTCGGTCGTAAGGACTTCCAGTTCTTTACACGTCATGAGAATCCTCGCAACGGGATTGACCCTTTGGAGTCTGTCCGAAGCAACGCTCCATCTCCGATCTCAATCGGTGCCGCGCGCGGTGCAGCAAGATTCGCTGGTTTTCCTGCGTGATGGTGAGAGCCGCCGAGACCTCTTCCGAGGTCCACTGCAGGACGTCCCTCAGAATCCACACTTCCGCTTGTCGTCCGGGAAGAATGCGACTTACCCGGAAGACACATTCCAGCCGCTCCTCCACGAGTAATGCTCGCTCGGGGTTTTCGCGCCAACTTCCGAAACCTGCTCCGCGCGCCCCCGAATTATGATAACGCCAAGCCTCTTCAATTCCGAGCGCGGCCTCCCGTGCCCGCCTGAAAATCATGTGACGCAGTTCCTTTTTGAGGCGACGCCTAAGGATCTGTACGAGCCAAGTCTTCGGCGAACATCGCCCTTCAAACCTGCCAAGACTTTTCATGAAGTCCACCCATGTGTCTTGGACCACCTCCTGGGCGCGGTCCGGGTCGCGAAGGTGGTAGTTGGCGAGTTCGAGCAATAGGCCCTGGTAACGAACCCAGAGATCCCTGATCCACTCCTGCACGTCTGTCTCGCCGGTCATCGCAAGTACTCGTTGTTCGCGTGAATGGTGTCCGCCGCGCGGCACTTGAAGATCAAGTTCCAGAGTGCCATTCAGGTCGAAGCCCTCAGCCCTGGCCTTGGGTCTATTCACTGCCGGGGCACGATTTACTGCTGAGTAAACTCCCATTTTATCCTGTGTGAGGTCTCAGAGTGAACAATGCAATTCGGGTGTAACGTTTCGCCGTCTCAGGGAGCTATTACGGCAGGAGTTGGGGTAATCGCGCAAGAAGCCGACATGGCCCTGGGAGAAGTTTCCTTGCCTCACGGTACGCCGGGAACACACCCACGCCGCGATTCACTGGTGCCGCTAAGCAAGCTCCCTGGCATCAACGAGATAGATGCCATCTTGCGGCCCGTGGTGAGAGCCCGGCGCAAGGAGGTTCACGAAGCGATTGAGAAAATCCTGAAAGGATGGCCAGGGCGAAAGCGCGGTGAGTTGTGGGCTCGCATCCGCCAACTCAGGAAAGAAGGCCGGCGAAGCGGCCCGCACCGGGCCGTCTGGACCGACGAAGATTTGGAGATACTTCGGACGTATTATGCTCAGGGCCGGGCAGGAGCGCGCCGCGCCGTCCGAGAGCTCCTTGCGCGTGACCCCAGCAAGAGCGCGCGCTCAATCTGTGACAAGGCTCGAAAACTCGGCATCTCGACTACAACTGGAAGAGCCAGGGCTTGGTTGCCCGATGAACTTGGCGACTTGCTATGGAACGCCGGAGAGAAGCCGGCACGAAGGATCGCTCGGAAGCTTGGAAGGAGCGCGAAAGCGGTTTTCCAGATGCTTTCGAGTCATGGCGCGACAGCCAGAGTGCGAGCTCCGAAGAACTACAACCTTCACCGCGTGTCCAAACTGCTCGGAGTAAGTGACCGAGCCGTTCGCCTGTGGTTTCAAAGGGATCTATTCGGCGAAGCGGTCAACCAAAGCAAAACTCGGGGAAGAGTCCGATCCACGCCGCGTCTGAGTTTGGAGGCAATCGTCGCCTTTTGCTTGAAGCATCCCGACAAGATTAATTTGGAATGCTGCGATCCAGATCTTCTGTTGCTGCTCGAGGACAAAAAACTCCGGGTGCCAGGCTGGCATGGTTCGCGCCAACACTTGGTCCATAAGAGATGTTGTCCGCGTTGCGGACGCATCATTCGAGGGAACGCGTACTTTCGCCATGTCAAGCGGTGTGCTGCCGATCGTGCCACCGCCCAAGAAAGCGAAATGGAGAGCGTTGCCGCCGATTAACGCTCGTCGGGGTCAAAGGTGTAGCGGTCGGCGGCACCGCGCCATTTCTTGAATGCAGGATATCGTGCGGCGGGGTGCGTTTCCCACTGCGCTTCCCAATCGTGCCAGTAATCGGTTACTCGGGCATGCCGAGCATGGAGGCGCGCTTGGTAGCGAAGCACATCAAGCCAGCCTCGCTTCTGCGCTTCAGCAAACTCGTGGTCCTCAATCCATTCGACCAATCGGT
>JAJYJL010000622.1 GCA_021789565.1 Acidobacteriota bacterium | reverse complement strand
TGCACCTCGCGAAATCCAGATTGCAGCAAATGCTTGACGAGTATTTCGGCAAACGCCGAAAGTCGCCGGCGGCTTCGGGAAGCGAGGAACCAAAGTCATGACGTGCAAAGAGGCTGTCGGTCGAATTGCGGACTATTACGAGGGCGTTCTTTCACCATCGGAAGCCCAGGAGATCCAAGCCCACCTCGCAACTTGCGAGAATTGCCATGCCTACTTTGAGAATTCGCGGCAAATGACCGCCGCCTTGGGCAAGCTGCCCGATCCCGCCCCATTATCCGCGAAAGCTAAACAAGATCTGCTGAGAGCATTTCGAGAGCAGCATGCGGGGAGGCAAGGATTCACGCTGACGCGACCGTGGGCGATTGCAGCAGCTGCCGTGACCGTGGCGATTCTCGTGGCGATGATTTGGATCGTCTGGATTCACACAAAGGGACCGCAGCCGCCCCAGACCTACGAGGCGTACGCGGTCAATTTCAGCAACCAGCTTTTGCTGCGCGGGGAATCGAGTGCTCCGCCGGTCCCGCCGGCGGTCATCCCGCGCGGGAGGTGGAATCTCGCCATTCAACTTGAGTTGGGATATCAGCCCGGTCCCTATGATGTATCGGTGCAACGAAACGGGAAGGTGCTCGCCTCCGCTTCGGGGACGGTGCGAATTGAAAACCACGAACCCATACTTCATGTGAAGATGGACTTAAGCAACTTGCTAGCCGGGCAATATAACTTTTATGTCCGGCGTGCTGGAGAGGAATGGCGGTATTACAGAGTCATCTTAAAATGATGCCGCGGTGGTGGCAATTCGTGAGCGGCCCGGTGTTGCATGATATATTTGCTGGGCAACGTGAGCGTTCAGCGAGATGTTGGACGAATGATCGACAAGCGAAACGCCAAAACTGCCCGCCTGCATCCGCGCGGCAGACAATGTTGTTCTGATGCTGCGAGATTAGTTCTACCAGGTTCTCGCCCCCCCCTTACGTACGGATGGGTTTCGTGGCCGCCCCTCATATGCCCACGCGACTCACTTCCTTGCATGTGAGTGGGTACGTCCGGGAGTTTCTGCGGTCCATTCATACCGGCCGACTTCCAAGTACTCATCCCGATGCGCCACCTCTCCAGGAGGTAGCCGGTGCCCCGTGGCTCCCCGTTTATAAGGGATGCCTTCTGAGGAATGCAAGAATGCCAGACGCGTGTGCGTGGAATATGAAGAAGTGTAGGCGAACGCACAGTGAATCAAGCGGAACATGCTGACACGGCAGCAAGACCCCGTTTTTCTTTCAGTTCGGGCTCGGTTCTTCCCAAGCTCACCCTCTTTGGGCTATAGTTATCGTCGATTGCTTTACTGGTAGTCACTATCAGCACGATTACACGATCATGCCGTCCGATTCCTTGTGCTATCGCGGGAATGTCTGCATTTCTGGCCTGACCGCTGCCGGTAAGACCACGCACAGTCATCTGTTGGCCGGAGAATTTGGTCTTACATACGTATCTGGCTCGCAAATACAACTGAACTTTCTTGGCGTTTCCCCAATTCAGGCAAAAGACTTCTGGATCACAAAGGAGGCGTCCAAACTTTGGGATGCGGAACAGTTTAAACGTATCGATTCCGAGCTCCTGAAGATTGAGTCCATCAACACGGGATGTATCTTCGATACGAGCACAATGCCTTGGAGGCACCAAAGAGCAGCTCTCTGTATTTGGCTCGAATCATCTCTGGAAAGTCGAGTGCTGAAGTCAATCGTTTCGCACCATGGGAATAGCCACTATTCGCTAAAAGAATATCCGCAAAAAATAGGCTCAAAGGATAAGGCGACAATTGATCTGTACAGAAGTTTGTACAACATTGAAATCGGCACTGACCTCACACCATTCCATTTAATACTGGACCTTTCCCAACTAATTCACGCTCCTACCCTTGATGGGTCATTACGGAGTATCGCGATTGCTCACAAAGTAATCCGGCTAGCTGTGGCTTGGTACGTTACACAGAGAGACGACTTTAAGAAACAATTTGAAACAGCAGTCCAAGATGCACCCGAAGGTCTGATCATGCGAAATCTCATCGGTTCGGTGACCGCACCTGATGGCGACCGCGCACATTGAGATCAAGCGATTCGTTTTAAGACCACGATTTCTTGTGGGAATGGCTGTGAACAGGCATTGCAAATGGAATACTTCAAGCTGATTGCCAATTACATTTCCGAGGACTTTGAGAAAGTCACGGCTCTATCAAATTTGGCGTTAGCTGTCGCGAGTGCTTTCGTCAGTCTGCTCACATTGTGGCTGACGTACATAATACTCAGGTTCACCGCCCAGCCTCGGATTGGAATTCGTCTGGAGAAGCACCAGCCTCTAACATGCGCAGATACCGTCGATCTCTGCTTTACCGTTTTCAATAAGGGCCATTGGTACGGCAGGCCCCCGGCCACAGGTGTGCGAATCTACTTTAATTTCAGCGCCGAGTGTCGACCAAAGTGCGTGCGATATGGCAGCGCTCTTGAGTTGAGCGATTCAGAGCTCAAGAGGGGCAAAGGTGGCCACGTCTATCTTCGAGCGAAGGGAATCACCCTCTTCTATGAGGAACCGGGTGAAAGCGTCGTCGTGACACTCGAACTTCCGCGCGAGCCGGGCAAGTACTCTCTTCGCATCGCGATGAGTTCTGAAGAAGGGGGATACATTGTATATCGGCAAACCCTAAAGGTAGTCGAACGAACCTCATCCAAAAGCAAGATCAACTCGGTGGCGCCGTTGGAAGGATGGGGATTTCAGATCGCACAGCGATTTGATAACCCCATAATTACCCCCTCGCCAAATTCATTTCTGTGCCCGGTGAGGGATCATAGAGTCGCCTGGGAGAAGCTCCACACATTCAACCCTGGAGCTGTGGTTCGAGAAGATAAGGTCTTTCTGTTCTACAGGGCAGAAGATGAATCTGGCGACTCCCACCGGGGGAGCCATACTTCACGAATCGGGCTGGCCGAGAGCATTGACGGAACACATTTCAAGAGAAGATCAACGCCCATACTCTATCCAGCACCCGACGAACAACACAGTCGGGAGTGGCCGGGGGGATGCGAGGATCCACGAATAGTCGAAGCTCCAGATGGGACGTATATCTTAACGTATACGCAATGGGATAGGAGACACGGAATAGCTGCAATCGCAACGTCTTCGGACCTTATCCACTGGAAAAAACATGGCCCTGTTTTCGCAGATTTTCAGTCCAGCTTTGGTCTTTCTTCGTATAAATCTGCGGGCGTGTTGACGGAACTAAAGGATAACAGACTGATTGCAGCGAAATTGGGTGGACAGTACTGGATGTATTGGGGAGAGGGGAACGTCCATCTTGCCGTTTCATCCGACCTTTTACATTGGATTCCCGTTCGGAACAGCGACGGAAGCCCCACGATAGTGCTTGCTCCTCGAAGCGGACGCTTCGACAGCGGGTTGGTGGAGGTGGGGGTTCCCCCCGTAGTGATGGAGGATGGAATTTTGCTGATGTACAACGGAATGAATTCAGCGGAGTATGGAGATCCTGCATTGAAGAGCAGGACCTACTCAGCGGGTCAAGCTCTCTTCGACAGGGGTAACCCCGTTCATCTCTTGGCTCGAGGCAACCGGCCGTTGTTACAGCCTGAGTTCCCTTTCGAGTCTACTGGGCAGTATGCCGCGGGCACGACCTTCGTGGAGGGCTTGGTGTTCTTCAAAGGAACTTACTTCCTGTATTTTGGTGCGGCGGATAGTTTAGTTGCGGTGGCCACACTGCGGTCCTTGCGGACCGGTCCGCTCGAATCGACCGATCTAAAAGACGGTATAGAGTTCCCCCCTCGGCCGTGAGTTTCATCAGCGCGTACTCGAACTTTCCAGCACAGAAAGCACCCCGTGTTTGCGTGGTATTGCATGAGACGTTTGATTGGCTTTATTCGTGAGTCTATCACACCATCTTTCTCAGCGCCTTCGCTAGCCTGATCAGGCAAGGAATTCGCAGATGATCACCGCTCTCCCCCTTTTCGCCCTTCCATGATTTTCCCGGCCGCTCTCCATTGCTAGCGCCCCTTGTTCTCGCGGGCACGCTACGCCGGCGAATACTCGTGCGCCTCGCGGCCGCAGGCGTGGCTTTCATCTAATCGTGGCGCTACAGATTGCGGTCGCCCCTTTAAGAAATATGGCTTACGCTCTCAGAGCGTACGAGCGACTTCTATGGCCTTTTCCATTTGTGGATCTAGACCGGTCTTTAGGGATTCGTAAGTTTGTTTCACTTCGACGTCAGGCTGAATTCCTTTGCCTTCAAGCAGCGTGCCCTTCCAGGTATAGAAAGCGCCGGCGGGAAGGCCCAGGACGTATCCGTGGCCGACCTTGTAGGCGCCGCCGCTCATCAAGCGCCCTGCTGTCTTCGTCCCGACAATCGTTGCGAGCTTGTTTTCTGCAGCAAACCCTGCCACGATTTCCGCCGCGCTGGCCGAGTGATGATTAACGAGCATCACGACACGCCCGTGGAACGTTTGAGGCCCGAGTCCTTCGGTAACCACTGCCACTGAGCCCGCGACGCGCGCATAACGCAACGCAAGCCAAATAAGAGCAAGTTTCGAGTGCGGTATTTTCCCAAAGCGGGGGAGTGATTCCTTTTTGAATCCTTTTTCGGCCCTTGCACGGGACAGGCTGTATCCAATGGGCTTCTTTTCGGGGGTGAGGTAGCTCATCAAGCGCAGGCCGCCAATGCCGCCGCCCGTGTTCCCTCGCATGTCCACAATGAGCCGGTCGCATTGCAGCTCTCGAACCGCGCGATCAATGTCGCGAGCAAAGTCTATCCCCACAATTCCCGGAAACATCGTCACGCGCAGCAGGCCAATTCCATCGTCAAGTTTTCGGAATACGACGGCCTGCGGAGGACTGACAGGGTGCTTTTTCATTTTCGGAGAAGGCACGTTCAAATCCACCGGCACTTCTTTGCCATCACGTTTGAGGACAGTGATCCGCGTGGCCTGGCCCATTTTGAAAACGGGCTGCTTCGGAGGCCGTACTTCCTCTTCACCCACCGCGATCAGCACGTCTCCTGGCTCCAAGCCTGCGTTGTGCGCCGGTCCGCCTTCGTGGATGTCCAAAAACATCCATCGCTCCGCACCGGATACATCGCATTTGTCGAAGGTCGCGTTAATCGAAAGGCGAGCCGGAATGGTCCGGGCACTCTGATGGAAGAACCCGGTGTGGCTGGTCTTTAACTGCGTGACCATCTCTTGCATTTCGCGTTCGAATTGCTCCGCCGTCTCGCTGTCAAGAACGCGAGCGCGCCTTTCTTCGACGACAGCGTGCCAGTTCACGCCGTTCAGATCTGGCTTGAAATGCTTCTTGTCCACCAGAGCGACGACTTTCTGGAATATCTTTTCGCGTTCGGGGCGAGTGAGGTTCATGGGATAGTCACCGGCGATGATCCTTCTCCTTCCAAAATGAATCCCGCCCAATAAAACGGCGGGGCGTCGCCGCCGATTTCTCGAATGAGGTCGAGCTTTGCCTGCTGCAGAGCGACCTCTTTGTCCTCGTGCTGCGCCAGATGCCGATAAAATTGTTGCATCAAGGCCGCAGTGTACTCGTCGTCGCTCTCCCAAAGACTTGCAACGACAGATTTCGCCCCGGCGAACAGAAAGGCGTCGGCCAGATCGGTAACGCCTTCCTCTCCTTCGATTCTGCCCACTCCAGTATCGCACGCCGAAAGCGTCACGAGATCAGCATTGAGGGACAAATCA